>NZ_CAURMG010000015.1:0-41187 GCF_963525875.1 uncultured Gemella sp.
CAATTGTTGTCGTTTTAGCGAACATATCTACTTTATTTTCTGTATATTCTCTTAATCCATTTCTTACGACTCTACCTCCATCACTTGCACGGTGACGTTGATAAATTAATAAGTTATCACCTGAATCCCATGTTGAAGAAATTGAAGCTGCTCTAACATTAGTCCCCTCTTCAATTTTATTTCCATTACGTGGATCACGAGATCCAGTATTAGTAATTGTATTTTCTCCTTCTTTTATTACTTTTTCAGGAGTATTAGCCTTCGGCATTGAAGATAATACAAAGATTTTCTCGCTTAGTTTTTTAGCTATTGCATCAATTTCGGCTTGTGTTAGCTCAGCACTAGTACTATTAAGTATATTTTTAGCATTTTCTAAATCTATTTTAATAGCTGCTAATGTAGATGCAGCTGCTTTGTCTTTATTGATTTTTTCTAGCAGTTCTTCTACTTTTTCAATATTAGTTTGTAATTTCGCTTTATCTAATACCTTTTCCTCTACTTTTTTATCAGTATTAGCATTGTTATTTACTGTTGAAGTAGCATCAATTGACACTTCCTCCTTTTTAGCAGGTTTTACAACTTCTTTTTCTGTTGAGATATTATTATTTAGAACATCTGTCTTTCCATCATTTGAACTATTTACTTTCTCAACACTAGTATCTTTTTCTATCTTTTCACCTGGTACTTCTCCCGCATTAGCTATACCAGCACCAAAGAAGATACTAGCTCCTATAACAACCGAAGCTGCACCAACTTTGAACTTTTTAATAGAGTAGGTTTCTACTTTTACTCCACTTTTTGTATCCTTTAAATACTTATTGTTTTTTCCTATCACTTACGTTTCTCCTTCCTCTTTTTGTTTCTTAAAGATAAATAAAAACAATTCTACAACTATAGTTATACATGATAAATAGCCATTTATAAACACTTCACCCTATCTACCTATGTTACTAATTATATATTATACTATTTATACTTTAAATGTACTTTAATTAACCTATTATTCTCTAAATGAAAACAGATAAAAATAATAATTAATTTGTACTTGTATTATAATATTATATCACAACATCTTTCATATTACTATATATATATATATATATATGCGTGATAAATATACTAGTAAAAAATAAAACAAAATTTTACCTTCTTAAAAAAATTCTTTTATTAAAAAATTTACTAAATCTATAATAATATAAACTATAAATTTAACACTCTATTTACTATATGACAACCATATTATACACCTATTCAAATTAATAAAATAGGGAGTGACTCAAAAATTACAATTTCAAAGAAATCGATTTTATTGAGTCACTCCCGCAAAGTTTGTTAGACATCTAAAAAGATTTTATAAAGTTAATTCAGATATCAACAAAACACTACGTCTATAAGTTATAATATACACTTTTTTTTAAAATTTAAGACTTTTGAGTCAGCCTCATTTTTACAAAATGAAAAGAAGCCCTATTAAGTATCTTTACTACTCTAGGACCCCTCATTCAATATTTATTTATTGTAGAAAAATTTAAGATTATATTCTATGTATTTTATTTTTCATCTTCTCTACGTCTTTTGACAACAGCTAGAAGATTTCCTAACATAGCTAATCCTAATCCTGCTAAAACTGTATTTGTTTCAGATTCGCCAGTATTTGCTAATCGTTTTGTAGATTTGTTCATTGTCGTATCTTTAGTATTATCTTCTATTTGTTTGCCATCATTACCATCAATTCTACCTAAAGCAATTTTTCTAAAGATGTGTGTTACAACATCTCCATCAGTATTAATCTCTGTTCTCACATATTCATATCCTGGTATTGTACCATGTTCATACACTTCATTAGGTTCTCCTAATTTAGATGGAGTTTTAGCATCTTTAGGTCTTAACTCATTTCCTTCTTCATCTACCCACTTAGTAATGATAAGTTTTGGTAAATCGATTGGATTTGGTAATTCTCCGTTTGCAGAAGTTCCAATCTTCGCTGGTGTTGTCACCACTGGTACTTCTACTATTGGTCTACCACCACTTTTAGCAACATTAATTACTGTAACTGTTACGGATACTTCTTCTGCTGATTTATCTGGATAACGTACAAAGATTCTACCTGTTACTTTATCTCCTGGGTTCTTATTCTCTGGAATTGTTACTGTTACTTTTCCTTGGTCGTCTACTGTAATTTTCCCTGGTGTTAAGCTTGTGTACGTTGTTCCTGCTGGGATTATTTTTCCGTTTGCTTCACTTACTGGAATGTCTACTGTCGTTCCTGGTTTCCCACTTCCATCATCATAATTTGGTGTATAGATATCTTTATCGCGGTTGACTACTGTTACACTTACTGGTACTTCTTCTGCTGATTTATCTGGATAACGTACAAAAATTCTACCTGTTACTTTATCGCCTGGGTTCTTATCTGAAGGAATTGCTACCGTTAATTTTCCTTGGTTGTCTACTATGATTTCCCCTGGTGTTAAACTTGTATAAATTGTTCCTACTGGAATATCTTTTCCATTTTCTTCTTTCAGTGGAATTTCTACTGATGCCCCTGGTTTTCCACTTCTATCATTGTACTGTGGTGTGTAGATGTCTTTATCTCGGTTAAGGACTGTGACACTTACTGGTACTTCTTCTACCGAATTATCTGGATAACGTACAAAGACTTTCCCTGTTACTTTATCTCCTGTGTTCTTATCTGAAGGAATTGTTACTGTTACTTTTCCTTGGTCATCTACTGTGATTTCCTCTGGTGTTAAGCTTGTGAATATTGTTCCTGCTGGAATATCTTTTTTATTTTCTTCTTTCAGTGGAATTTCTACTCTAGCTCCTGGTTTTCCAGTACCATCATCATACTTCGGTGTATAATCGCCTTTATCACGGTCTACTACTGTGACTATTACTGGTGCTTCTTCTGATGATTCATCTGGATATCTTACTAGAACTTTTCCTGTTATTTCCTCTCCTGGTTTCTTATTCGCTGGGATTGTTACTGTCACTTTTCCTTGGTCGTCTACTGTCACAACTTCTGGTGTTAAGCTTGTGTAAGTTGTTCCTGCTGGAATTATTTTTCCATTTTCTTCACTAACTGGAATTTCTACTCTAGCTCTTGGTTTTCCACGACCTTCATACTTTGGTGTATAATCATCTTTATCTCTATTGAGTACTGTTACACTTACTGGGACGTCTTCTTTTGAACCATCTGGATATGTTACCGTTACTTTTCCTGTGATTTTATCTCCTGGGTTCTTTTCCCTTGGGATTGTTACGGTTACTTTTCCTTTGGCATCTACTTTGATTACTCCTGGTTGATCGCTTACGTATGTTGTATTTGCTGGAATTGTTTTTCCATTTGCTTCACTTACTGGAATCTCTACTGATGCTCCTGGTTTTCCACTACCACCATTGTACTGTGGTGTGTAATCATCTCTATCACGATTGAGTACTGTTACACTTACTTCTACATTGTCTGTTGAATTATCTGGATAGGTTACTGTAATATTACCTGTTACTATATCTCCTGGGTTCTTTTCCGTTGGGATTCTTACTGTTACTTTTCCTGTAGTTTTATCTACTGTGATGATGCCTGGTGTTCCACTTGTGTAAGTTGTTCTTGCTGGAATTTTTTTCCCATTCACTTCACTTACTGGAATCTCTACTGATGCTCCTGGTTTCCCACGACCCTCATCATACTTCGGTGTATAATCATCTTTATCAGGGCTAATAACTATTACTCTTACCGGTACTTCTTCTTCTGATCCGTCTGGATATCTTACTAGAACCTTTCCTGTTACTTCATCTCCTGGTTTCTTTTCCTCTGGAATTCTTACAATTACTCTTCCACTGCTATATAATAAGATACCCTCAGGTGTTAGACTTTTATAAGTTGTTCTTGCTGGAATTTTTTTTCCATTCGCTTCACTTAACGGAATCTCTACTGTTGCACCTGGTTTTCCACGACCTTCTTCATACTTCGGTGTATAATTATTTTTATCAAGAATAATTACTGTTACACTTACTGGCACTTCTTCTTCTGACCTGTCTGGATATCTTACTAGAACTTTTCCTGTTACTTTATCACCTGGATTCTTATCCGCTGGAATTGTTACCGTTACTTTTCCTTGGTTGTCTACTGTGATTTCCCCTGGTGTTAAACTTGTATAAGTTGTACCTTCTGGAATTGTTTTTCCATTCGCTTCACTTACTGGAATCTCTACTCTAGCTCCTGGCTCCCCTTTACCATCAGGATACTTCAGTGTGTAATAATCTTTATCTAGGTTGACGACTATTACACTTACTGGTGCTTCGTCTATTGTTCCATCTGGATAGGTTACGGTAATCGTACCTGTTACTTTGTCTCCCGGATTCTTATCCGCTGGAATTGTTACAGTCACTTTTCCTTTGGAATCTACTGTGATTCCTGGTTGATCACTTTTAAATACGGTGTTTGATGGAATTGTTCTTCCTCTCGCTTCACTTACTGGAATCTCTACTGATAAACCTGGTTTTCCACGACCTTCTTCATAGTACGGTGTGTAAATAACTTTCTCACGCTCAACATGTACTATTGGTTTATTGTCAACTAATCCATAGTCTTTGTCTGGTACTTCGACTGTTACTTCGACTGATTCTTTACCTGGAATTTCTACCTTAGTTCCTGGTGGATATGTTGACCCATCTGGTTTCTTAGGTGTTACCGTTACCTCGACTGGTACTTCGACTGGAATTGGTTCGGGTACTTTTTCTTTTTCGTCTTCGACTGGAATTTCTACACTAGTTCCTGGTTTCCCGCCACCGTCATCATACTTCGGTGTGTAATCGTCTTTATCACGGTTAACTACTGTTACATTTACTAGTACTTCGTCCGTTGACCTATCTGGATATCGTACAAAAACTTTTCCTGTTACTTTATCTCCTGGATTCTTATCCGAAGGAACTACTACGGTTACTTTTCCTTTGTTATCTACTGTGATTTCATCTGGTGTTAAGCTTGTGTATGTTGTTCCTGCTGGAATTGTTTTTCCAGTTGCTTCAGTTAAAGGAATTTCTACACTAGTTCCTGATTTTCCATTGCTATCATCATACTTTGGTGTGTAATCATCTCTATCGCGGCTAAGGACTGTTACACTTACTGGCACTTCTTCTGTTGATTTATCTGGATAACGTACAAAGACTTTACCTGTTACTTTATCTCCAGGATTCTTATCTGAAGGAATTGTTACAGTTATCTTTCCTTGGTCGTCTACTGTGATTTCTTCTGGTGTTAAGCTTGTGTACGTTGTTCCTTCTGGGATTATTTTTCCAGTTGCTTCAGTTACCGAGATATCTACTGTTGCTCCTGGCTTTCCACTTCCATCATTGTACTGTGGTGTATAGTCATCCTTATCTTGATTGATGACTGTTACACTTACTGGTACTTCTTCTGTTGATTTATCTGGATAACGTACAAAAACTTTTCCCGTTACTTTATCTCTTGGGTTTTTATCTGAAGGAACTGTTACTGTTACTTTTCCTTTGGCATCTACTGTGATTTCTTCTGGTGTTAAGCTTGTGTACGTTGTTCCTTCTGGGATATCTTTTCCATTTTCTTCTTTCAATGAAATTTCTATTTTAGCTCCTGGTTTCCCACTGCCACCATCATACTTCGGTGTGTAATCATCCTTATTTTGGTTAATAACTGTTACACTTACTGGTACTTCTTTGGTTGATTTATCTGGATAAGTTACGATTACTACTGCATTCCCTACATTACCTGATGTATTTGTTGAAGGCTTGCTTTGTACCTTTAAAGTTCCTGGACCAAAGTTTCGTACCTTTGCCTTCACTTCATCATCCGTAATGTTATGGTTATACGGAACTGTTAATGTTTCTCCTGTTGGATTATGACTATCTGCTCTGAATTGAGTACCTTCATCCATACTTTGACCATTACGTGAATCACGAGTTCCAGTGTTAGCAATTGTATTTTCTCCTTCTTTTACTACTTTCTCAGAAGTATTAGCCTTCGGCATTGAAGATAATACAAAGATTTTCTCACTAAGTTTTTTAGCTAGCGCATCAACTTCAGCTTGTGTTAACTCAGCATCAGCACTATTAAGTATTTCTTTCGCATTTTCTAAATCTATTTTTATAGTTTCTAGTGTAGAAGCAGCTGCTTTATCTTTATTGATTTTTTCTAACAGTTCCTCTACTTTTTCAATATTAGTTTGTAATGTTTTTTTATCTAATACTTTTTTCTCTACTTGTTTGTTGGCATCAGTATTATTATTTAATGTTGAGTTAGCATCTGTTTTTTCATCAGTTGAACTAGTTACTTTCTCAATAACTATATTTTCTGTTTTGTCCCCAGATACTTCCGCAGCATTAGCTACCCCGGCTGCACCAAAGAAGATACTAGCTCCTATAATAACCGAAGCTGCACCAACTTTGAACTTTTTTATAGAGTAAGTTTCTACTTTTACTCCACTTTTCGTATTCCTCAAATACTTATTGTTTTTTCCTATCACTTACTTTTCTCCTTTCTTATTATTTCTTAAAGATAAATAAAAACAATTCTATAACTAAAGTAATACATGATAAACAGCAATTTATAAACATTTTATCCCATTTACCTACGTTTCCAATTATACATTATACTAATTATACTTTAAAAATACTTTAATTAATCTATTATTCTCTAGATAAAAATAATAATAAATTTTAATGTCTTAAGAATTTATTTATTAAAAAATATAATAATTCTTTAATAAAGTAAACTATAAATTTAACTCTTTATTTATTATGTGACAATCATGATATATACTTATTCATCTCAATAAAAAAAGACAATCAGTAAACATTTTACTAATTGTCTTAGAATTTATTATATCCTATTCGTTCCCTATTTTTTGTTTCACCTTATTATAACGACGAATAACATTAATACGCTCCAATAAGTGTGGCAATAATATAATAACAATAACAATTGAATTTATCACTTTATTTAGTGTCTCCCCAAAGAAACCTATTAATAGTCCTTTATTTACTATTGAAAGAACTAGATAGATACAACATAAAATTGCTGACACAAAATTCACCATCAAAAATATTCCCGAGTTACTATTCTTCTTCCTTATACTCTGTATTTCTTCATCCGATAACTTTTCTAAAAGTACTTTCTCTTTTTTAATCGTCTCTCTAGATATTCCAAATATAATCAAATAAAAAATACAGAATATCAATGAAAATACTTCTAATAAAATTTCTAAATTCATAATATTAACCTCCATTTAAATTTATTATACTATTCTATCTGTACAAAAAACTACCCACATATATATAACTAGACATAAAAAATTGTTATAAATTAATTTTTTACCATGCACTATACTGATTCAAAACTAAGCAGCCTTAGAAATGGAGAAAGAGGCTGATAAAACTATCAGCCCCTAATATTTTAAAAAAAATTATTAAGTTTGGTATGACTATATTATATATGGTAAACCTTATATGAAATTAAAATTATAATTAAAATTTACTTAAAATATCATTTTACACTTAACATATTTTAATTATTTTATGCATAGAAAAAAATACTCTCATACTAAATACACTCAGTAAAATTCTTTTATTTCTATACTCCTTGTGTTTCCCCTAACTTCTCTGCTCTTTCTAATGATGCATTGATATTTTCACATAGATTTTCTTTGCCTATTTTTTCAATAAACCCTGCTTTTTCCATAACATGATAAGGCTGTTCATTTACGTGCGATAATATTAGTGTTAGCCCACGTTTTTTACATGTTTCTAATATTTCTTCAAGCACTTCTAATCCTGAAATATCCATAACAGGAACATTACGCATTCTTATAATCAGAACATTTTTTCCTTCTCCATGTTCAAAGTTAGTAAATACGTTAGCTGCTCCGAAGAATAATGCTCCAAAAATTTCATAAACAATAGTATTTTTAGGAACATATTTTAAATCAACTTCCTCAGATAATTTATCATCATCAGATGAACCTTTATAAGTCCATTGCCTTACTTCTGCAATATCTGACATACGTTTTAAGAATAAGAATGCTGCTAATACCATACCGAACTCTATCGCAATAACTAAATCGAAGAATAACGTTAGCAAGAATGTAATAACTAACACTGCGATATCACTCTTCGGTGCAGTTTTCACCATACGTACACAAGTACGCCATCCACTCATGTTATACCCTACGATTATTAAAATAGCTGCTAGGCAACTCATAGGTATATACGATGCATATGGCATTAAAAATAATAGTATTAGTAATAAAGTAAATGCGTGTACCATTCCAGCTACTGGCGTTCTACCACCATTTTTTACGTTAGCTGCTGTTCTAGCAATAGCACCTGTAGCAGGTATTCCTCCAAAAAGTGCAGACATAAAGTTTCCTACACCTTGAGCTACTAACTCAGCATTAGATTTATGCTTACTTCCTGTCATACCATCAGATACTACAGCAGATAATAATGATTCTATAGCTGCCAATATTGCGATTGTAAATGCCGGTAAAATCATCTCTCTGATTAGTGAAAATGAAATTGTAGGCATTGCAAAGCTAGGAAGCCCTGCTTTAATCGTATATAGATCACCAATAGTTTTAACTGGCAATTTGAAAATAGCTACTAAGAGTGTTGTAACTATAATTGCTATTAAAGAACCTGGTATTTTTTTAGATACTTTATGCCAGAATACTTGGATTAATATTGCTAGAATCCCTATTGCTAAAGTTATAAAACTTATACTTTTTATGTTATGACTATACGCAACTATCTTTCCAACAAATTCAGCAGGAACTGCTCCCATACTTAATCCTAAAAAATCTTTAATTTGACCTACTACTATTCCCATTGCAATACCTAACGTAAATCCTATAGTAATTGTTTTGGGGATAAATTTAATCAAATCACCAAAGTGAAATATCCCCATTAGGATTAGCATAACTCCTGCCATCAGTGTTGCAACAGTCAGTCCTGCAATCCCATGTTCAGCTATAATTCCATAAATAATAACGACAAACGCTGCAGTAGGCCCACCAATCTGAACCCTACTCCCACCTAAAAATGAAATAAAAAAACCTGCTATAATCGCAGTATAAAGACCTTGTTCCGGATTAACTCCAGATGCAATCGCCAAAGCAATCGACAAAGGTAATGCTATAACAGCTACTATTAAACCTGCTATAATATCTTTTAAACATTGTTCCTTCGTATAATTTTTCATTACACTAAACAACTTCGGCTTAAGATACTTAAATGAATTCATCTTCTCCTCCTACTTCATGAGAATCTTCAGTATTACTAGTTTAGCATATAATGAACAAAAACTCTAGTTAAATCAGAAATACTCTTGAAATATTTTAAAATTTCATAATATATCTTCTCACAACTAGAGTTCAATCTATTATATAATAAATTTATTTGTTATAATTTTTTAAAAAGGGAGTGACTCAAAAATTATGATTCAATGTTGAGTCATCCCCACACAGTTTATTAGATATCTAAAAAGCTTTTATAAAGCGTATTTAGATATCAATAAACCACTGCGTCTATGAATTCTTATATGAACTTTGTTAAATTTTAGGATTTTTGAGTCACTCCCAATTAAATTTCCCCTTGATATCACTAACTACATCTGCCAATAGTTCCTCATTAGCAGTATCATACCACGTTCCATCCATTTTGTTTCTAAACCATGTTAACTGACGTTTAGCATAACGGCGTGAATTTTGAGAAATAGCTGCAATAGTATCTTCTTTAGAAACATTACCATTAAGATACGGAATCATCTCCTTATATCCTATTGCACCTAGAGCTTGCAGTTCAGGACCATACTCTTCTATAATCCCTTTAACTTCTTGTTCAAGCCCTTCTTCAAACATCAATTCGACTCGCTTATTAATACGATTATATAGAACTTCTCTATCGGTATTAAGAACTATTAAAAATGGATTATAACAATCAAGAACAGTATCCCCATTGTTGTTTGTTGTTACACTTTTCTTTTCATTCATTACATAATTGTATGCATTGATTACGCGACGGTGATTTTCTATATCAATCACATTATATGTATCTGGATAATTCTCTTTTAGATATTCTCTTGCCATATCTACATCAATGTCATAAGTTTTCTCCTCTAAATCAGTAAACTCATAATTATTTAGAACAGCATTCATATAAAAACCAGTTCCGCCGATTAATAAAGGCATCTTTCCTCGACCATGTATCTCTTCAATTTTCTTACGTGCTAGTTTTTGAAAATCATAGACAGAACAAGTATCAGTAGGCTCTAGTTCGTCTATTAAATGATGAACTACTCCATCTGTCTCTTCTTTTTTCACCTTTGCAGAACCTATATCAAACTTTTTATAAATTTGAACACTATCTATGGAGATTATTTCACAATTGAACTCTTTTGCAAGTTCAATACTAAGTGCAGTTTTCCCAACTGCAGTAGGTCCTACTATCGCTATTAAAGGTATTTTTTCCATCTTACCTCCTACACTATACGCTTAAACATTTTTTCTAAATCTTTTTTCTCCATTTTTGTAATTATCGGACGACCATGCGGACACGTAAATGGATTCTTACATTCATAAAGATCACTTATAACCTTATTCATCTCTACATCAGTAAGTACTTGATTCGCTTTTATAGACATTTTACAACTCGCCATCGCAATTGCATCATTTCTTAATTCGTTGAAAGTTATATTATTGTTTCTAAGAACCTTCTCTACAATAATTTTAATCATTTGCTCTTCGTCTTCTTCTATCCAACCAGGAAATTCACGAACAACATAAGAATTATCTCCAAATTCCTCAAAAACAATACCAAGTTCCTCGAATTTTTCTAAATTATTACGAACTTCAGCCGCTTCCTCTACAGAAAAATCAAACATAAGTGGGATTAACATCTGTTTTTTATAATTCTTTCTTTCTATAAATTCGCGTTGTAATTTCTCATAATTATATCTTTC
Source organism: uncultured Gemella sp. (assembly GCF_963525875.1). Taxonomy (GTDB): domain Bacteria; phylum Bacillota; class Bacilli; order Staphylococcales; family Gemellaceae; genus Gemella. The sequence goes on from NZ_CAURMG010000015.1 coordinate 10,991, forward strand.
TGCAGCTGCGTGCTGATCTATAAGGAATAGCTTGTTATCAGCCTCTGATAGGATATAAGTTTTAAAGATTTGTGCCAACACTTTTAAATCTGGTAAAGTTCTAACTTTTGTATTATCATCATCTTGAACAATTTTCACATCTTTGATTTCATTAAAGTGACTATCATCTTTTACTACATTAGAAACTACTTCTTCAGGGCTATCATCATAACTCACGTTATCTTCTTTTTTAGAGAAATTCATAAAGTTTTCTATTTCTTTTTTAGTTGGTTTATCACCAAACTTATTTCTATTATCACGAGAATGTGAACTGTAAGATAAATCCGGTAAGTCACTCTTAATTCTCTGAGTTTTATTTCTTTGAACATACGTGTTTTCTTTACTTTGTACTGGTGTTTTTTCTTCAGCAGAATTAGTTAACAAATCGCCTCCAAAAAGAAATTTATCTTCTTGAATTATATGACTCACAGATTCTTCTTGAGTATCAGAGAAACTAAGTTCAACTTCAAAATTTGCTTCAGGTTCTTTTTTCTCTTCTGAAAAAATAGCGTTATCTTCTACATCTCCAAACTTATTATCAAGTTCATCTAAGAAATTTATTTTTTCGATTTTCGCTTTTTCTTTTTTCGTAAGAACATTATTCATTCCTTGTGGAATATATGTATAATTACTTAATCTTTCAGCGATAACTTCTTTGATTAGACGAATTAACTCCGCTTCTTTCGATAATCTGACTTCTTGCTTAGTTGGATGCACGTTAACGTCTAATAAAATTGGATCCATCTCGATATTAATTACACATAATGGATACCTATTTATCATTAAAAGCGTGCCATACGCATCGATTATAGCATTTTGAATTCCATAATTTTTAATATAACGACCATTGATAAAAATATTTATATAATTCTTACTAGCTCTTGTCTCTTCAGGAACAGAAATATAACCAAATACTTTGTAATCATCGTTACTTCCACTAAAATCTATCATATTTCTAGCGACACCCATATTATAGATTTTAGATAAAATCTTATGAACATCCCCATCGCCATATGTTTTAAATGTGATTTTCCCGTCTACATGCAACTCAAAAGCCACATTAGGATAAGACAGAGCAAACTTATGAATAATATTAGTAATATTAGCTTGTTCCGTATGTGGATTACGCAGATATTTCAACCTTGCTGGTGTATTATAAAATAAATTCTCTACACTTAAATCCGTCCCTTTTATAGGAGCGTAATATTCCTCTGAAACTACTTTTCCACCTTCAAGAACTAGCATCTTCCCTTGTGCTTCTCCTGCACAACTCTTAATTACTACTTTACTCACAGAGGAAATACTCGCTAATGCCTCACCTCTAAAACCTAGTGTTTCTATGTGAAATAAATCATAGTCAGCACTTATTTTACTAGTCGCGTGACGTAAAAATGCACGTACCAAATCATCATTAGAAATACCACTACCATTATCAATAATTCTAATTTGTTGAATACCAAATTCTTTAATTATAACTTTGATACTAGTACTTCCTGCATCGATAGAGTTTTCTACAAGCTCTTTAACAACAGAAGAAGGTCTTTCGACAACTTCTCCTGCTGCTATTTTATTTGATAATTCTGCAGATAATATATTTATTTTTCCCATTTAATTTATTTCACATCCTCACTTATTTTTCGTTGTAATTCATAAAGAAGATTGAAAGCCTGCATTGGTGTTGTCTCTAAGAAGTTTACACTCTCTAATTGCTTTTTGATTTCATCGAATTTCTCATTATCACCATCAAAATCCAATTGTAATTTCGCATAATTTTTTCCCGACTTTTCTTCGGCTTTTAATTGTTTTCTAATATTCTTTTCTAATTCTTCTTTAAATTCTTTTTCTAACTCAGTACGAAGTTGTAATCTTAGAGACTCTACGTCTGTTTTTACAACATCTTCTTTAACTACTTTGCTGCTATATTCTTTTTCCAGTTCTTGACGTATTTTTTCTCTTAATTTTTCTTCAGACTCTTGCGCTGAAGCATCACTTAATAATACTTTATTATATCTAGCATTATCAACAAAATCCTCACTACCTTTATTACCACTTTCTAATTCTCTTAAGATTTCATTAGCACCTACGATAACATCTTCTGGTAGATGGGCAAGCCTAGCAACATGAATACCATAACTCTTCTCGATAGGGCCTTCATTGATTTTGTATAAGAAAGTTAGCTTTCCATGATCCTCTTTTGCAGAAACATGAATATTCTTTATCCCCTGGGTAATATTTTCTAATTTTGTAAGCTCATGATAATGAGTTGAGAATAATGTTTTACATTTAATAGTATTATTAATGTATTCTAATATCGATTGAGCTAAGGCAATACCATCATATGTCGATGTACCACGACCAATTTCATCAAAAATTAATAATGAATTTGCAGTAGATTCGACTAAAGCATTCTTCGCCTCAATCATCTCAACCATAAACGTCGATTTCCCACCAGCAAGATCATCACTTGCACCAATTCTCGTAAATATTTTATCGAAAATCGGTAAATTCGCAGAAGTCGCTGGCACGAAAGAGCCTATTTGCGCAAGAATCACTATAAGAGCAAGTTGTCTCATATAAGTAGATTTACCAGACATATTCGGTCCTGTAATAAGCAAGATATTATTATCTTTATCTACTTTACAATCATTACTAATATAACTATCAGCACTCACATTTCTCTCAACAATTGGATGACGTCCATCAATGATATCGATAATATTATTATCATTAAACTCAGGTTTTACATACCCATATTCTTCTGCCACATCAGATAATGAAACGAAAACATCAATATCACTTAGAGTATTCGCTACTTTCTGTAATCTTACTATATAATTATGAATCTTCGTCTTAACTTCTTGGAATAATTGCAATTCTAATTCTTCGATTTTTGTTTTAGAATTTACGATATGTTCTTCAACTTTTTTCAGTTCTTCAGATACGAATCTCTCACAGTTAGAAAGTGTTTGTTTCCTATGATAACCTAGTTCTATTGGATCTATAGTTTTAAGCCCTACTTTAGACACTTCGATAAAGTAACCAAAAATCTTATTGTATCCAACTTTTAGATTTTTAACCCCAGTTCTCTCTTTTTCACGTTCTTCGATTTCTAATAATATTCTATTACCATTTTTACTAGCATTCTTATAACTATCTAACTCTTCATTAAAGCCTAATTTAATTACATTACCCTCTTTAACTGTTTGCCCAGCTTCTTCATGGATTGTTGCTTCAAGATAATCGTATAAGTCTGTTAATTCATCAATATTCTCTGCGATATCTTTTAGTTTAGTAGATTCAAATCCTGATAACAATTTCTTAATTTCTGGTATTTGAGCTAATGTTTTCTTCAGATTTAATAATTCCTTAGGACTTACAATATTATAAGAAACTTTTGTAGAAATTCTCTCAAGGTCATATACTTCTTTCAAACTAGTTTTCACATCAGCTTTTTCAAAATAATGTTTAGTAAAATCTTCTACAATTTCCTGACGTTTTTTAATTTCTTTAAGATCTAACAATGGATTTTCTAACCATTTTTTCAGTTTTCTAGAACCCGCAGCTGTTGAAGTTTTATCTACAATACTAAGAAGAGAACCTTTTTTACCACCATTAGCCATGTTCTGAGTAACTTCTAAGTTTTTTAATGAGTAGTTCGTCATATAAACAAACTTATCTTTAAAATATACTTCAAAATCTTTAAGGCTTGAAATATCTTTATTTTGAGTTTTTTCAATATAATCTAAAAGAACATCACAGGCTACACGAAGATTGATATCAGTAATATTACTTGTTTTCTGTTTTGTAATATCATTAGGTAATTCAACTTCAGTAATATAAGCACTAATATCCAACTCTTGATCTTTTACGCTAATTACTTCTTTAATATTATTTTTTAATATCTCATCTTGAAGATCAGCCATTGTTTTAAGTACAGTACAACGGCTATCTCCTGTCATAATGTCACAAAATGCAAAGTAAATATTATTATCCTTTACATATGCACTACCTAAATAGTTATTCTCATCATAGTTTTTGTAGTTCATGTAAGTTCCTGGTGTAATTACCTGAACTACCTTACGCTCTACGATTTTCCCTTGACCAGGTTCAGAAACTTGTTCGCATATCGCTACTTTATATCCATTATTTACTAAAGTATCTATATAAGTTGCTGATGAATGAAATGGAACTCCACACATAGGAATTTTTTCAGCTCCCCCATCACGAGCAGTTAAGGTTATTTCTAATATTTTTGATGCTCTAGTCGCATCTTCAAAGAACATCTCATAAAAATCACCAAGACGGTAAAATACAAACGTATCTTGATAATCTTTTTTTATCTTCAGATATTGTTCTATCATTGGAGTATATTTCATCTCAAAAGTTCCTTTCTCTTTATTTCTTCCATATATTTATAACATATATAATTTTAGCATAAAACACGAGTTTTTTAAAATAAATCCTTTAATAATTAATTATTAGATTTTTATTTGATATAATCGAGTTAGAAAGAGTAGTTAGGGAGTGTAATATCTTCTAAATAAGGATTGCGGTAGTCGTTTATTTTTCAAAGTCAAAGACTGAAGAAAAATATTACGAATAGCGTACTTAAAAAAGGGAGTGACCCAAAAATCTTGATTTCGTAAAAATCATGATTTTTAAGTCACCATCATATTTCAATTAAGTAATTTTATTGAACAACTTTATAACTACCTATTCACAAAATCATATTATATTACTATAGCTATAGCCATAAAAATAATCTTAGTCTTTTAAATTTTTAGTATTATCCTATAGTTCTGATTAGATCATAGTTATAATATTTTATATTTCTTCTAGACGATTTATCCTTATCTAATAAATTATTAACAACAAGGTAATCCAACGCTTTTTTTACCGTTTGTTTATGGTACCCTGTTATCTCGGCTATATCAGTTGCTGTTGCTATTGGCTCTCTAAATGTTGCTAACCACACGTCCGATTGAACTGATGTTTTACATTTATTTAATCCTGTAGATGCGAGTGTTTCTGCAGTTTCTATTTTTTCTATAATTTTATTAGCCATTCTTTCACTTGCATTCAAGAAGAAAATTATCCAACTTATCCAACTTGGCGTTTCTCCTCTTGTTTCATTTAAAGTATTATAATATCTAATTCTTTCCACTTCTAACTCTTCACTAACGAAAAATAACGGAGCTTCCATTATTTTTTCTTTTATCGCCATTAAAACTATTAATATACGTCCTAATCTACCATTCCCATCCAAAAACGGATGAATAGATTCAAATTGTGCATGCATTATCGCTATTCTAAGAAGTGAATCTATTTGGTGATCAAATAATTCTTTATCCTCACCCACTTTTTTATCGAAATCTCTATGATATTCTCCATTTATAAAATATTCTAAATTTGTCATATATTCATTTATTAAATTTGCATTTATTGGAATATAAACTGCATTTTCTATTTTTTTATCTGGTCCAATAAAGTTTTGTATCTTTCTAAATTCCCCTTTATTTGAAACCGTTCCTCGTGCATCTTCCATTAAAATAGCATGTAATTCTTTAATCATTCTGGTAGAAATTACATCACCACTTTTTATCAATTTAACTCCATGTTCTATTGCTTTATGATAATTAAGGACTTCAGTTTGTTGCCAAGATTTATTTTTTTTACTTTTATTTTCCATGATTTCATAAAATGTAACTTGTGTCCCTTCAATTCTAGTAGATTGAACTGATTCATTAAGTGTTAGCAAACTTAATATCGACTTATTTACTATCGATTTTCTTAAAATTGTGTCAAGTTTTCCTATTTTTTTATTGACACTTGATAATTTCTTAAAGATTTCTATAGCATCTTTATTTTGTATTTCTATTGGTAATTTTTTTATTCCTTCTAACATCCCTTTATACTCCTTAGTATATTTTTTTCTTTTTTTTGTATTATAATCAATTATAATATATTATTTTTAGAATTACAATGCTTTTGTATCTGTATTTTTAAATCAATTTCTATAAATAGAATATTATATAATTAAGTACAAAATACATACAATAACAACATAGTTGTAAATAAGGAAAAATAAACAAGGAATTATTGTATGTCTGAAAAAATATTACAAATATCATATACAACAGAAACTTAAAAAGGGAGCGACTAAAAAATCCCGATTTCTTCGAAATTACGATTTTTGAGTCACTCCCTCTCTTTTACGTTTTCTAATACCAAGCAACTACTCTTCTATCTGAAAAATCATTTTCATCTAACATTCTCAATAATCCTTGGTATGCATGCATTAAGTACATCGTTTGTTTGTATTTATCTGCTCGTTTAATTAACCTAACCTCTCTTGAAAGTAAATCTAACTCTATCGTTCCATAATCTTCAGTGTTCTCTGGAAAATAATTATATACAACAACATTATTATTAATTTTTACCAGTTTTAAAAGTAACATAACCTTTCTTCCTTTACTAAAATCAAAAAGTGCTCATTATTTTATATTTTTCTTCTTCTGTTAAATCATCTAGGGATATATTATTCTCTTTCACGTATTCCCTTAACTTACCTATATTAAAATGTGTTGGTATATCTTCTCCGGTTGTAAATGTACCATCTGGAGAAAGTTCATCTAATTTATATAGATCTTCTTTATTTATCATCAGAAACACTCCGTTATATTGTATTATTCTTTTATATCTAAAATTTATTATACCACTTTTTAAATTATAATCTCAATAAATATGTTATATTATGAGACATACAAAAACTAAAAATAGATAACAGAATAATTTATATTCTTCATACTTTTTTTAGAAAAACTCCTCTGTCAATTGATTATTAAATTTTTATTTGATATAATCAAGCTGGAGAGAGAAGTTAAGGGATGGAATGTCTTCTAAATAAGGATTACGGTAGTCGTTTATTTTTCAAAGTCATAGACTAAAGAAAAATACTACGAATAATTTATACTACGACTACTATAATTTCTACAAACGTAGTGAGTTAAGAAATTATTAGTAAAGTCAGTGTCAAACAGCTCTCTCTTTTATATTTTTTTCTAACATAAATAAATTTAGAATACAATATTCTTGATAAACAGTAAATATACATATAAACTATTTATTTTTAAGAATAACTAGTTAAATTGTATAATTACATCAAAGGAGTTGACTTATGTTAAATTTCATAAAAAATAAAACAAATTTATCAATATTGATATTTTATTTTATATTTAGCTTTTCTAGTTTACTATTTATACTATTAGCTGAATATAACAATAATAAAACACCTACATTATTCCTTAAGCAATTTATTTTCTATGCTGTTGGTCTTGGAATAATATATTTACTTCAAAAAATACCAATAGATTATATAGAACGATTTTCTATATTCTTCTATTTACTTGCACTAGTTCTTTTGGTCGGTATATTTTTAGTCCCACCTACTCTTGCTCCAATAGTTAATGGTGCTCGTAGCTGGTATAACTTTAGAATATTTACCTTACAACCTTCAGAATTTAGTAAAATAGCTACTGTAGCAATGGTTAGTATGCTTATTAAAGAAAAGAGTTTTAAAGAAAACACAGATACAATTAAACTTTTAAAAATAGCTTTAATAATTTCTATACCTTTTATACTAGTCCTAAAAGAAAATGACTTAGGAAATGGATTGTTTTTCATCTTTTTATTCCTAGGATTAGTCTTCTTAGTTTGTAACAAAGGTAAAACGTTATTTAGAATTTATTCAGTAGTTATAGCAGGACTAGCAGTTATTATTCTAGCTGCTTTATACTTCCCGAGGTTACTTAGCTTGGTTGGTTTAAAATCTTATCAACTAAATCGAATTCTATCATGGCTAAATCCTGAAGCATATAAGTTAGATTATTCTTATCAAATTACTCAAGTACTTAGAGAGATTAAACTAGGTGGATTAACTGGTACATTTATTAAGAATAAAAACTATATAGATGAACAATTTAATGATTTTATTTTCTCTATAATCGCAAAGAACTTTGGATTTATAGGTGCAGCAATATTCTTATTTATCTTCTTCATCTTTGTTCTGAGATTATTTAATATAATGAAAAAATGTGAACAAGGTAACTATAGCTACTACTTTATTCTTCTTAGTGTTTGTAGCTTTTGCTTTTCATTTTTCATCAATATATTCTCAACACTGAGCATTATTCCAGTTATCGGTATTAGTATGCCATTTATAAGTTATGGTGGTAGTTCTCTAATCGCAAATAGCATTTTATTCGGAATAATAGTAAAAATTCATGCGACAATACAAGAAGAATATATGGAAGATGAATACTATGATAACTACGAAGAAGATTATGATGAGGTTCAATATGAAGAAGATTATGATCCTTTAGAACCTGTATACGAAAATAACAACAATAGGTATTATGAAGAAGAACCTCAACAATTTCGTCGAAGTAAGAGAAAAAGATAAAAAAATGAGGATAGAAAAAACTTCTATCCTCATTTTTCTTTTTATTTTCTTACATCTTCAATGAATTTATCATCGATAGTTTCAATAAGTTTCCCTAGAATTGCTTTTGCAGCATAATAGTCACGTATATCAAATACGGCATTATGAGTATGGATATAACGAGCACAAATTCCAATTACAGTTGTTGGAATACCATTTAATGCTTGGTGAATATTACCCGCATCTGTTCCACCTGGTGAAGTGAAGTATTGGTATTTAATTCCATTTTCTTCTGCAAGTGCTACAATTTTTTCTCTCATATTAGCACGAAGTACCATAGTTCTATCAACTAATCTTACTAAGAATCCTTCTCCTAAGCGTCCATTGCTTGTTTCTTTTCCATCCATATCGTTTGCTGGACTACAGTCTACAACGAAACATACATCAGGTTTAATCATATTAGCAGCAACTGTTGCACCACGTAGACCCACCTCTTCTTGAACTGTAGCACAAGCCACCAAGTTAAAGTCTAGTTCCTTATCAGCAAATTGTTCTAGAATTTCTGTAATAATTACACATCCGTAACGATTATCTACTGCCTTACTCATAAATCTATTTTCAGTAAGTTGTTCAAATGTTGTTTTTGGTGTAACAAACGCACCTTCACGAATTCCCATCGCTAACGCTTCTTCTCTCGAAGATGCACCAACATCGATAGTCATGTCACTAATTTTTACATTTTGAGCCACTCCAGCAGTGAAGTGTTTAGGTATTGAACCGATAACACCCGTGAATTTTTTCCCTTCATATGAAGTCACTGTATATGTTTGAGCTAAAAGAACATCTTCTCTGAAACCACCAAGTGTTTCAAACTTAAGCATACCATTCGGTAACACCTTAGTTACTATAAACCCTACTTCATCCATATGAGCTGCTATCATGACAGTTTTAGCATTCTCTTTTTTAGATTTTTTAATAGCATAGATTCCACCTAGATTATCGAATTTAATCTCATCAGCATACTTAGATAGGTTTTCTTCTAAATATCTTGAAATCTCACTTTCAAATCCTGATGTACCATCTAACATTGTTAATTCTTTGAATCTTTCTATTGATTTACTCATTTTCTTATACCTCTTTTATGTACTCTATTGTTTCACTTTCTTTATTATAACGAACTTCGTACTTAATATTATCATTATCAAAATAGAACATTAAATATGAATTTTCTTTTAAGTTAAGCGTATAACTATCAATAACATCATATCCTAAAGCTATTAATTTGTTTCTACACCTATCTATGTGATCATTATCCAATTCTTGTTCTTCTGTTTTTTGATAAATACGATATCCAGCATAAGCTGCTACTAATGGAACTAGTATTTTTATGAATTTCATATTTTACCTCTTATCTGAACTCATCACATAACGCGTTAAACATTTCTTCACTAAATTCTAAGTTTTGGTGAGCAATTGGTTCATCACGTTTATAGTTACGCAAAGTATCTTCGTAATGAGGCTTCTTCTCATTTTTATAAATTACACCTGTTACAAGGTCATTGTACTCTTCTAATACTCTGTATGCTTCTAATTTATTAGTATTATCATAACCCTCAATATCAGAAAGTTTTGTTAAATTCTCTTTGTACCAAGCCGGTGTATTTTTGTAGTTATATGTTTTACATGGGCTAAATACATTGACTAATGAGAATCCGTCATGATTGATAGCTTCTTCAAAAATTTGCATCATTTCTTTCATATCACCAGTAAAGGCTTGAGCTAGGAAAGTAACCTCACATGATAAGGCAATTTTCATCGCTGATAATGGTTTTTCCATTACACCTTCTAATGTTGTAGTTGTTATTAAACCTTCATCAGATTTAGGCGACATTTGACCTTTAGTTAAGGCATAAAGTTGGTTATCCATTACTACATAAGTCATATTTACATTACGTTTCATAGCGTGAACAGCATGCCCTATACCAATGGCGTATCCATCTCCATCTCCACCCATAGCGAAAACTGTTAGATCTTGGTTAGCTAGTTTTATTCCTTGAGCTACCGGAAGTGAACGTCCATGTAATCCTTGTACTCCATATGCTTTTGTATATCCACTAATCTTTCCAGAACATCCAATTCCCGCAGAAATTACAACATTCTCAGGTTTAATCCCTAGATTTACAACAGCTCTATTTATACCCGCAAGTACCGAGAAGTCTCCACAACCGGCACACCAATCGGGCTTAACATCATTTTTATAATCTTTTAATGTTACTTTCAAATTATTTCTCCTCCTCTAGTAATTGTTCAACAAGTTGATGAGTATAATAAATATCTCCATCATATTTTAGTAAACTTCCAATTTTTTCTGAATTGTGATATTTACTTGCGATTACTGTACGTAATTGCTTATTATGATTGTGTTCAACAATATATACTTTTCTATATTTATCAAAAGTATCACGAATAGACTGAGCAACCGGATAAATTTGACGGATTTGCATAGTATCAATCTTCATACCTTGTTCTTTTAGTTGCTTAGCTGCTTTATTTAATACTCCATAAGTTGAGTTAACACCTACTAATAGAATATCTTTTTCATCATTATACTCATTTAATATAAATGGTCTTTCAACTAATGCTGATTCAATCTTGTTAGCACGTTTTTCTTTTTGACGTACCGTGTTACGTTTAACTTCTGAAGGTAATCCTACAACAGAGTGTTCATAACTATTTGCGTTGTGAATTCCACCTTTTTGACCAGGAATTGTTCTATTAGAAACTAGTACATCAGTAGCATAACGTTTGAAATAGATAATATCTTCTTCAGTAATTTCTTCTTGTTTTAATAAGTTTCCACGATCAATTTGAACCCTGCTAAAATCAAAACTAGGAACTGTTTCTTTGTTCATTCCTAATTGTAAATCCATTAAAACAATGACTGGAGTTTGGTATTTTTCTGCCATATTAAATGCATCAATCATAGTATAGAAACAATCTTCCACAGATGTAGGAGCCAATACAATACGAGAAGCATCCCCTGTTCCACCATATACAGCGTGGAAAATATCAGATTGTTCTGTTTTAGTTGGAAGACCTGAAGAAGGTCCACCCCTTTGAACATCTACAATTACAACTGGTTGTTCTGCCATTGCTGCCATACCTAAGAACTCAGTCATAAGCGAAATACCAGGTCCAGAAGTAGCTGTCATAGCACGAACACCTGCGAAGTTCGCTCCGATAGCAACACCTAGAGCTGCAATCTCATCTTCAGTCTGAATATAAGCACCATTTACTAGTGGAAGTTTATCAAATAAATATTCCATTATCTCTGTAGCCGGCGTAATAGGATATCCTGCATAAAGTCTGCATCCCGCAACCAACGCTCCTAGCCCTGCTGCATGGTTACCGATTAACCACATGTTCTTATGAGTTGGATTTAATTTTTTAAGATAATATTTATCATTTATATTATTCTCAGCCATGAATTCACTCATAATTTCACGACCTTTATCAAAAGCTTGAATATTAGTATTTACAATTTCTTCACCTTTACTAGAAAATTTAGATTCAATCATATCATAGAATATTTTTGAATCAATATCTAATAATGCTGAACAAATTCCAAGTGTAATAATGTTTTTAATAATTGGATTAGCAATCTCTTTTGCTAAATCTGTAATTGGGAATATCGCTACTAAACCTTTAATCTCTTCCGAAATTTCAGGTTTAATTTTAGCATCCGCAATAATAATACTATTTTCATCTAATTCTGGGATATAGCTGTCCAGTGTAGCTTGGTCAAAAGCTATAAGAATATCAGTCTTGTAATCAATAACATTAATTTTATCTTCCGATATACAAATCTTACTATTACTGTGCCCACCTTTAATTCTACTTGCGAAGTCTCTTGTAGAATACATGTGATAGCCTAGTGTATTTATTACTGTAGAGAATATCTCGGCTGTACTTTCTAAACCTTCACCTTGTTCTCCACCAATTTTCCATCCTAATTTATTAATCATATAATCTCCTTTAATCTCTTTCATTAGAAATTTACTCGTTGATTTCTCAATACTTTATTTTATCATATTTAAAAAAATTTTTCCATCTAATAGTATTTATTATCAATACGAAAAACTCTTTAAAAATATTATTATTTCATATTTTTTTCTGATATAGATTTTTAATATATTATTTTTAAAATTTGTATAATATTTAGGAGAAGTTATTTTTTATTAAAAAATACTAGCCTTATTCTATTACCCATAAGACTAGTATATTCATTATTATTTATTAATTATTTTTTCTTCTTAGAATCAGTGATACTAATAATCCAATCACACCTAACGAAGCCGTTGTTACTGAGTTTAATCCTGTATTTGGTAACTTAGTATTACTAACTACACTATTATTTTGTTTTTCTAAAGCTGCAGTTACATTTCTTATTTCTTCTGAACTTCTAGAAATAAAAATTGATCTTTCAACTTCTTTCTTACCATTTGGAGTTTGTGATGTATAAACATGTGTAACAATTCCATCTTTTTTAGTTGTAGTTACTGTATCAAATCCTTTAATAACTTTTGCAGTAAGTTCTCCCACTTCTGTTGAAGATACTTCATTACCATTTTCATCAACAAAACGCGTAACTACTAATTCCGTTTTTTCTAAGATTGCAGCTTCTTCAGCATTTTGAGAAGTAACATCTACTTCTTCTACTGTTGGAATAACTTGTTTTGGTTCTTCTACTTTTTCTTCTTTAAACTTATATGTTTTTGAATCGATAGAAATCGTACGTGAGTTTGGATTCACTACTGCGTATTTAGTTAAATCTGCTTTTTCTAAATAATTTTTGAATGCTTCATCCATAGATGGTCCTTCTTGGCGTTCTCCACCAAGCATTGTGTATCCATCACCACCTGCTGCTAAGAAGTCATTTGTAGTTAAGTAATATGTTCTATTTAAGTCTAATTTATCGTATGACCCTGTATCATGATTCTTAACTTCTACACGTAATACACGTTTCCCTGCTGGTAAGTTTGTATCGTAGTAAACTTTCGCTCCTGATACATGCAAGAAACCTCCGCTTGGCTCTAATAATGGTTGTCCATTTTCATCTAAGACAGTTTTCCCAGCTTTATCAACTTGTAAAATTGATCCTAGAGATTTTTCAAACATTTCTAAGACATTTTTACCAGATACTTTTATTTGAGAAATAGTGTTACCGAATGGAAGAACAGCTATTACACTACCTTTTGTGATAGGTTTATCTTTTGCAATAGTCTCTCTTAAACCACCACCGTTTGTTACTGCGATATCTGTTTTATTTTGGAATCCAGTTTGTCCATATTCGTAAAGTGAATCCGCTACTACATTACCTAAGTTTGTTTCACGTACACGAACATTTTCACGAGTACCACTTAATTCAACCGGGCTGTTTTTAACCACTACAACAGCATTTTCTGCATCATATTTCGCTTTAATTTCATCAACTAACTTTTTAACTTCAGCATTCGGAGTTACATTAGTAGTTTCTGAAGCTTTAATTAAACTTGGAGTTCCTAATAAACTATTTGGTTTTAATGTAACTTTACCAATATTGTTTAAATAACTTCCAGTTTGGTTATAAGTAACATTGTCTCCATATGTTTTTGATTCTACTGTATGCGAGTGACCATCAATTACTACTACACGTTTTCCTTTTAGAAGAGGACTTTTAGATAATTCGTCAGCAAGAGTAGAACCTCTCCATGCATCTGGAGTTGTAGTATCTACACCTAGGTGAGCTAGAACAACATAAGTTTTATAATCATCACCAGTAGCTTTTGCTTTTGCTTGAATTTCTTTAACTACATTCAGTACTTCTGGAATAGGATCTTTAAATATTACACCTTGAACATTTTTAGGGTGTGTTTTTGTCGCAGTTTCTGGTGTTGTTACCCCAATAACAACAACCTCATCACCTTTAACATTTTTATCTTTATCGATAATTGTAGAAGCTTCAAATAATCGTGCTCCATTCACATAGGTATTCGAGCTCAATAGTGGAAACTTGAGTATTTGTTTATATTTTTTTGCCTCATCTAAACCGAAGTCGAATTCATGATTTCCTACAGCCATGGCATCGTAATTTATTTTATTTAAAATTTCTGCACGAGCTTCCCCTTTTGTTGAGTTAGAAATAGGTAATCCTTGGAATGCATCCCCGGCATCTAGAACTACTGTTGTTTGATCTCTTTTAGCACGTTCATTCTCAATTACAGTTGCTAACTTAGCATCCCCAACAACTGATGTATTCTTATCACGTCCAGTTTCTTCAACAATACGTCCATGAACATCATTGGTATGAACTAATACTAAATCTTTTTCAGCTGTTTCCTTTGGTGCAGTAGCTGAAGATGGAGTTGTAGTTGTCTCATCTGAATTTGCTAAAGCAGCTCCTCCTGAAGTTGCAATTGCTAATCCTACTATCGTAGCTGATGCTAGTGTATAAATTTTTTTCTTCATAATAAATTTTTTTCTCACTTTCAATTAAATTAATTATAATTTACATAATATCATAAACGTACGATTTTTTCAACTTAAATTTAAATATTTTTTTATGATATCGATTAAAAAACGTACTATTTAGAGAAGATTTATATTTCTTTATATATAATGTAAACAAAAAATGGAAGTAACTCGACAAAATCTTGATTTCAAAAAATCTATTTTATCGAGTTACTCCCACCAAAATTCATTAAACATCTGAAAGTATATATAAGATAAATTCAAATATTAATAAATCAGCGCTTCTATGAGTTCTCATATAAACATTTTATAATTCAGGACTTTTGGATAATCCTGATTCTTTATTTGTAATTATTTAAACATATTTAACAGCATTCTATCACTTAATCTAGGGAAAAATTGACTAATTTTTACCGCTAAAACTAGTTTAAATGGTAAATTAACTTCGCGTTTTTTCGTATCTATTCCTTTAATAATTTTTCCAACTACTAATTTTGGAGTTAATGTCTTTCCACCTAATGATTTTTGATAACTCTTATCTTCATCAGCAATATTGAAAAAATTCGTTGCCACTGGACCAGGATTAACCGTCATTACATGCACATTATCCTTTTTAAGTTCTAATCTTAACGCATTGAAGTACCCTATTAAAGCAAACTTCGTCGCTGAATAAACAGAACTTTTAGGAGTAGCGATTTTCCCGGCTATAGATGCAATTGTAACTATAGTCCCATTCTTTCTTTCTCTCATTCTTTTAGCTATTTCTGTAGTCAACTGTATTGTTCCTATAACATTAGTATCAAACATATTTACCACATCCGCATCACAAAATTCACTAAAATCCTTCATTATACCATATCCAGCGCCATTAATAAGAATATCAATATCAGTAATAGTTAATAATAATTGGTCAACTTGATCTTGTGAACCAATGTCCACGCTAAATACTCTAGTTTTTACATTATCAAAAGTTTCACATTTCTTGGCTACTTTTTCTAAAGCCTCTTTTCTACGAGCAACTAAAATCAATTCAACATTTCCTTTTTGAGCAAATTGATGAGCTATCTCACGCCCCAATCCACTTGAAGCTCCTGTTATAAGTATTTTTTTATTTTCATTTTCCATTGATTATCCCCTTTTTACCCGTGTTTTGCAGCACAGCTACATTGCCCTTTCAGACACTTACAAGTAATAACCTCTTCTGCAGTCTTTCTTTTTTCTTGCAATAATTCAATAATTTCATCAATATTACTCTTACTTAAATTATCAGTTGCGATTATATTTTTTACTATAATATGTGTTCTTCTCTCACATATTCTGTCTAAAAAGTTTTGCGTTAAAATATCCAGACATTCATCTTCAATACAGTTTGGTGAATACAAAAATTTATTCCCTATTTTTTTTGTAGATATGAATCCTTTTTCTACAAGTCTTGACAACAATGTCTTAATCGTTGATGCCGTCCATGACTTTTCTTCACTTAGAGTATCAATTACAAACTTGCTGGTAGTTTCTTGATTACTCCAGATAACTCTCATTACTTCCCACTCGGCTTCTGAAATATTAATCTCCATTTAAAATCATCCTTTTTTATCAGTTACATCTGTAACTATAATACTATTTTCACGTTATAATGTCAATTCATAAAAAGAGAGTGACTCAAAAATCAAGATTTCAGAGAAATTGATTATATCGAATCGTCTCCACTAAGTTTATTAAATATTTAAAAGACTTTTATAAAGCAAATTTAGGTATCAATAAACTACTACATCTAGAGAGTGACTCAAAAATCGAGATTTCAGAGAAACCGATTATATCGAATCATCTCCACTAAGTTTATTAAATATTTAAAAGACTTTTATAAATCTAATTTAGATATCAATAAACCACTGCGTCTATGTGTTCTCATATGAACTTTGTTAAAATTTAGAACTTTTAGGTCAGCCCATATGTTTTTCTAAAAAACTTATGACTTTTGAACAATCATTTAAGACTTTTCTTAATTGGATGCCTAATAACTGTTTTAATTATGTTTTGATATGTTTATCTCACATACTTAATAAGATTTTCTGCATTCATATCTCGGTCATTCACATATTCTAGAGACTATCTCATACTTTAGAATATACAATTCTACAATAATTCTTCTTAATAGTTTACTTCTCCAAAACAAAAATTATTCTATCTGATTCAGCATAATTTTTATTATTTTTCTCAAAATCACAGAAATAATCTTTAACTTTAAAACCGATACTATTTATCTCTTTTAAAACTTCTTCAATTACATATGTTCTTTGAGAATGAAACTGCTCAAGCTTTTTATATAAACCATTGTTTTCTTTGATAAAGAACGATAGTTCACTCTCAACTTCCAATTCATTCTCTGTCTCATATGTAAACCATAAATAACTAATTTCTTCATCTTCATAGCCAAAAACTTGTTTTTCTAACATATCTTTGACTTTTTTGGGCGTATGTATATCAAAAACAAATTTCCCACCTTCTTTTAAAGATGAATATACTTCTTTTAATCCTAGTTTAAACTCTTCAAAGTCTGATAAATAATTAAAAACATCAAATGCACTTAATATAAAATCAAACTCCATATTTAACGAAGAGATTTCTAATAAATCCATCGAAAAATAATTACAACCAGGAACTTTTTCACTAGCTATCGCTAACATTTGTTCGCTATTGTCTACTGCGAATACTTCTCCATATTTTTTCAGCGTTGGCAGCATTGTTCCACTACCGCAACCTAAATCAAGAACTAGAAGATTTTCTCTACCTTCTAATTCTTGATCAATAATATTTTTATAAGCATCGTAATCGACATCCATTAGTTTATCATAAACAATACTTAAATTTTCGTACATATTATACACCTTTTATAGGATATTTTTCGAATAGTGCATCTAACTCATAGTACTCTCTATCATCGCGTGTCATAATATTTACTACAACATCTCCTAAATCCATTAGAATCCATTTAGCTTCTCTTAGACCTTCTGTGCTATGAATTTCTCCACCATTTTCTAATACTTGTTCTCTAACTTCTTGTGCAATTGCTTCTACTTGTCTGTTTGTAGGTGCATGACAAATTACAGAATAGTCATATAATACTCCTGCTTGAGTTAAATCATAAGCAACAATATCATAACCATGCTTATCATCACATGCATCTACAACAACTTTTAATAAGTTTTCTACTTCCATTTTCATCCTCTTTCTTTATTTTATTTCTTTATAATATGGAACATTACCACATATAGTACATCATCTTCTGGGTATCTTTTTGCTAGTTTATCGATTAATTGATCTAGAGTAACACCATAATATTTTGCGTAACGCTCTGTTAAAGTATCTCTTGTTACAGGTTTAACTAGATCAACTTCTAATGTAGCAAACACTGTATCAGGATCTTCATAAGTTGTAGCTTCTAATAAATCACCCTTTTTAAAGTGTGCCTCACTCTTATTTCTAATAGTAATTGTTTTTTCATCTGTTAAGATTTTATCTTTATTTTTTTCTTTAAATCCTACACGATAATTTTTAATATTATAATAGTTATAACATTCTAATAGCGAAGGATAAATTCTTTCATCATTATCTATTAAATATACCAATGTATTCTTCGCAGCAAGCCTCACCGCTTCATCTAAGTCATATTGAGATACTTCTGTCACCTCTGTTAAATGAGGGTGCTTTCTTTGTGGATCTGTGTAATCTGCGATAAAGATAATTTTTTCTAATAAAGTCATATATTTTCTGCCAAATGTATGGTTGGCAACAGCAAGTTTAACCTCTTCATCTTCAATACCAAACTTTTCCTCAATATATGCACTTGCTACAGGACCATGAAGTACCTCTACTGGATAATCTAGTAAGTTTACATCTAAATTATGTAAAATCACATACTTTTTCATCAGTACCTCATCCATAGGTTTACAAACATCATGTAATAAGGCTGCCAACGCTGCTCTATCTACATTAGCTCCGTGAATTTTTGCTAAATTTTTAGCCACTTCGACTACCCTTAAGGTATGCTCATATCTTTTTTCTGGTAATAACTCTTTTACTTTATTTTGAATCTCTTGAAATTCCATATAAACCCAACTCCTCTATATATGACCTACATTCATCTGTTATCATATATTTAATACTATTCTTATTTTTTATTTTATCTCTAATAAAACTAGAACTTATCTCAATTATCGGTGATTTCATAATCTCATAACTTATGGATTTATAAAATACATCTCCATCTACTACCTTATATAAATCTTCTTCATCTCTAGCTACAAAAACAAAAGTTACTAGTTTTGATAGTTCTTCTATATTATACCATTTTTTTAAATCTTTCGCTCTATCTGTCCCTATAATAAAATAAATTTTTTCATTTTTATATAATTCACTAAAATATTTAACGGTATTATAGCTATAACTAACTCCCTCATTCGAAATTTCAAAGTCACTAACTTCAAACTTCATATTATCTTTAGTACTTAGTTTTGTCATTTCAAATCTATTTTTATCGCTAGCTTCGAGTTTGCGATCCTTTAACGGAGTAATATACGAAGGAATAAAAATAACTCTCTCTAAATTATAAGTTTCTAGTGCAGTTTCAGCGGTGATTAGATGCCCTATATGTATTGGATCAAAACTACCACCATAAAGTGCAATCGACATATTACTTCACCAACTCAATTTTTCTATACTTTTCTTTAGAACTTTGTTTATATAAAACAATTGTATGTCCAATTACTTGAACTAATTCAGAAGAAGTACGCTCTGATAAAATTTTTGCTACTTCATCTTTATCCTCTTCACAATTTTGTAGAATACTTACTTTTAATAATTCACGTTTTTCTAACGCATCTCTAATCCCTTGAATCATATCACTATTTACACCTGATTTTCCTACTTGGAAGATTGGCGATAAATGATGTGCTAATGCTCTTAGTTGTCTTTTTTGTTTTCCTTTTAACATCTTATCCTCTTTTCTTTTACTATATTATCGATTCACGAACAAATACTTCGATTTCCTCTGGTACATGAATATCTATCTTGCATCCACTATCACTATTAACAGTAATCCAACCTAATCCTGAAATTACAATATCCATCTTTCTACTATCAATTGTGAAACTTTTCTTAACTTGATTATTGAATATAGAAATATTATCCTCAAAAGGTGGTTTCAATAGTGTTCCTAAGTGTTTTTCAAACAGTTGATCTGCATTGCTAAGTTTTGTACGATGTATTTCAACCAAATTTGAAGCATAAAGTGTGAAACTTTGACGTTCACCTTCCACGAAATCCATCCTTGCCATTCCACCAAAAAATAAACTTTGTTCAGCATTTAACTGGAATACACGTGCTTTAATTTCTTTTTTAGGCATTACTAATTTCAAACTTTGAGCATCTAAATAATGTGCAATATCATAATCTAATATAATACCCGGTGTATCATAAATACTAGTAGATCTATCTAAGGGAATTTCTATCATTCCTAGTGTTGTTCCAGGAAAATGAGAAGTTGTAATAACATTCTTGTCCCCAGTTGTAAGTTCGATAAGTTTATTAATAAATGTAGATTTACCAACATTTGTTGCTCCTACAATATATACATCCTTACCATTGCGAAGCTCATCTATACGTCCTGCCGCCTCTTCAACACCTTGATTTTTAATAGCACTAATTAAAAGAATATCTTTTACCTTAATACCCTTAGCTTTTAACATTTTAAATAACCATTGTTTAACTTTATTTTGCTTAACAGACTTAGGTAATAAATCTAACTTATTAGCCACTAGCACAATATCCTTGTTATTTCCTACAATGTCGACAACACCCTCAATCCAACTTCCAGAAAAATCGAATATATCAACAACCTTAACTATTAACGCGTCTTTTTTTGACAATGTTTTAATAAGTTGATAGAAATCCTCAGCACCTAGTTGAACATCCGATACCTCATTATAATTTTTCAGTCGGAAACATCTTTTACAAACTAAATTGCCATCAATACTTTTTTCTACAACACTTTTTGGTAAGTACCCTTGTTTGTTTTGGTCCTCACTTTGAATCTCAACACCGCAACCTATACAATAAACTCTATTACTCAATATATCCTCCATTGTTCTCTTTCTTATGTTTTAATCTATAACCTACTTTTTTCATTTTAGGAAATGCTTTTCTTCTAGTTAAATTATGTATTATCAATGCTTCAAAAAATCTATTAATTCTAGTTTTAAAAGCATCCGTCTTAGATATCGGTTTAACTAATACACTCATAGCTCCAAAGCTTTTGGCACCTAGAACATCAGTTAATACCTGATCTCCTAAAATAATCGCTTCTTCTGGTTTTCTATTTAGCTTTCTAAGAGCTTTCTTAAACCCAATTGTTAAAGGTTTTTTTGCTCCCGCAACATACTGAAGATTCAACTTACGACAGAATTCCTCCACTCGCTCTTCAGTATTATTTGATACGACAATAATATCAAAACCAGCTTTTTTCATCTTTTTCAACCACTTATTTAACTCTTTAGTATCTTTTTTACTATCCCAAGAAATAAGAGTATTATCCAAATCTGAAATAATAACCTTCTTATTGTGCATATTCATATATTCAACATCAATAAACTCATACTTTTCTACAAAATCATCTGGTGAAAAATATCTTTTTAATACCATTTATTATCACTAATAGCCTATAAAATAGTCGCTATTTTCTCTCCCATCTTGATTTCTCTATTATCCAAATTTTCCTCAAGAAGAATATTATTTTTTTCAAATAATAATACAACTGTAGAACCAAACTCAAAATATCCTAACTCATCACCTTTTTTAACATAAATACTCTCGTATGTTGGAATAATTGAGTTAACGTTTTGTGCTCCTACTGGTATCATAGTATAATTGATTTTTCCATTTAATTTATATACTTGTCTATAATTATAGCTCAGAATATTTTCTCCTAATTCTAGCCCTAGATTGTTAACTGGATATGAATATTTTCCTAAGCTATAAGCATCTACAACATGGCTATTCATAGGAAAATGTATACGATGATAATTCTTAGGACTAAGATATATTATCATATACGTTCCATCTTTATATTTATCAGCAAGTTCACTATCACCAACCAAGGTTTGAACATTATAAACTTGGTTTTTAACAACAAATGTTCTTTCATTGCTGATAGTACCTATCTCTGAAATAACTCCATCTGTTGGACTAACTAAAGCATCCTCTTCTTGATTAATCGGTCTAGCATCTGGATGTAATTTCCTAATAAAAAACTCATTAAGATTTTTAAAATCATCAATTTCATCTAAAATCTCATCAGTATTAATATCATATACCTTAGCAAAAGGTTGAATCATTAATCTACTTAAATTAGATTTTGTTAGTTTTTTTAGAGCTTTTGAGCTCATATTTCCATTCGTCAATTCAACACAAAGTTGAAACATTTTCTTTTTTAACATATCTGTCTCCTTATTGAACATCATGTTATATTTTACTATAAAAGACGAGTAAATACAAATATTGAAAGGAAAAACCCTACTAATATTTGATTATTTTCAATGAAATATCCAACATTTAAAAAATTTAGTTATTATAGTATAATTTTTATATTATTGCATCTTAAATTATTATTAAATAATAATCTATATCTTTGTTCTACGTTATCATCATTAATATTTCTTGATTTGTATATTCAAATAAAAAATAGAATTTTTGTTATAGATTATTGATTTTACCATCATAAAATTGTATAATTAAATTATACAAATAAGCAAGGGAGTGAATGACATGACGTTAAATAATAAAGTTAAAGAAAACATTATTTTAACAACTGTCCAAAACGTTTGAACTAAGGGCTACTCTCTGACAAGTGTTCAGGATATCATAAAAAAAGCTAAAGCCCCTAAGGGAAGCGTATATTATTATTTTCCAAAAGGAAAAGACGAAATTTATTTAGAAGCACTCGAGAAAATCAACAGTAATGTTAAAAAAGAATTTAAATCGATTTCTCCTAAAATAGGGACTTTGGAGGAGTATTTAACAACTGTATTTGAACTTTTTATATCAAAAGGTAAAGCCTGCAAACGTAGTGGATTTTCACTTACATTACTAGCAATGGAAACCGCTGAAGTTTCTCCAATAATTGCAGAAAAATGTAGTGATATACTTGAAAATTGGCGTCTACTTCTTGCTGATGGACTTTTCGACAGAAACTTACCAGAAGATGTTTGTAACCCTATTAGTGAGTGGTTATTTACTAGTATTCAAGGTGCATTAACTGCAAATAGAATTCATAAAGACGAAGCATTTCTTTTAAATATAAAAACCTCAATTAAATTTGTTGCTACCTCTTCTCCTGAAACACTTAGAGAAATATTCTCTAGGCCAGATGAAGACGAAATAATTGCATAAGATAAAAACCCACGAGAGAATTTCTTTCCCGTGGGTTTTATTTCATTAATAATTTACTTCAGCTCGTACTACTGCATCTCCTCATTCAATATACTGCTTCTTTCCCTTGGTTAATTTGCTAAAAATATACTCAGCTTGAATAAAGAAAGAGATTACTAAAAATAGAAGTTTATTATAAATATTTATCCAATTCTTCAATACTTATATTCAATTTTTCAGCAGCAACTTTTGGAGAAATATAACCATCTTTCAACAAACCAATTAATATATCCAATCTCTCCTCAGCTCGTCCTTCAGCAAGCCCAATTGCTCTTGCTTCTTCTTGAGCATAAGCTAATGAAGCCCAGTAATGGTCTTGTTGCCTTGTTATTTCATCATACATAAGTTTTTCCTCCTTACTCCAATTTCTAAGATTTAACAAATTATCAGCTTGAATAAGTACGTCGTCTGGCTTGCTTGTGTACTGTTTATTTCCGAAAAATTCTAGCCATCTAATTTTCTTATAATCGTTGTTCAAACCTTCTTTATATTTTTTTAATTCCAAAAATACTATTTTCAATAGTGGCATTTCTTTAGTATCACTATCTACATACATTTTTAATTCGGTGTTTCTTGTTTCTTCTTTGATTAAAAAAGTACTTATGGCTTCATCGCCATCAAAATAATTTTGATCGACGATAGCTGCTACATAAACAGGTGGTAATTTTTTATAAATAGCCAACTTTTCTTCTTTGTTTTGTTTAATTTTTCGATATTTTCATTAACCTGTTTACACAGATATGCCCAAATACGATTAACGAAAAATACTTGCTTAGCTAGTTGAACTTCGATAATCACCTGTGCATGGTTATCTAGTTCAACAAGAATATCTACTGCTATATTAAAATCCGACGCGACATTACTATTAGCAGTAAAGATTTGATTTCCTTCTATAAGCTTTGCAGTTTTCGCAGGTAAATCAAAAATATCTTTTACAAACTGTAACGCTACTTCTTCATTACGAAATATTTTTTTACAACTAAATCATAAATAGGTTTTATATATAATTCTTTAATTATTTGCCATTTTATGAGTTACTATTTCTATATTTTTATTTACTTCAAAAATTAATTCTCTTGTCTCTACTAGTATATTTTTAGATAAACTCCCAGAAACTATTTTTTCTTGAATTTCAATCATTTTATTATAAAGGCAATTAACTAAGTTTAGTAAGTCTTCTCCCTCTTTCTTTAATCCGATAAGCTTATATGCTAACTTTAGATTATTAAAAGAGTACACTGGTATACTAGCTATAAACTCTTGATTTTTTTCTACAGAACTTTTATTAGAATCTTTTAATTCGTATCCCCTATTATTATTAATTAAAAAAGCAATTTCTAGATTATTCAACTTCATTTCTTGTGAAATATTAAAATTATTTTCGAATATTTTATTTTTTTATTATTCAAATATTTCTTTTTTAAATCAAGATAATACATAGTATTGATATAGTAAAATAAGTAGACACAAAAATAAACAATATAATATAATAAAATAGACACAGAAAGGATGTATTTCAAATGACTAAAAATATCTATGATGAAGATTTTAAAAAATCAATAGTTAGTCTATATCAAGATGGTAAGACTCAAACTCAACTAAGTAAGAACTATGGTATTTCTTTGAGTATCACTAATAACTGGGTGAAACAGTATTCTGAGATTAAAACTGAAGATAGCGATGTATTTACCGCTAAACAAATAAAAGAACTTCAAAAACGAAATGCTCTATTGGAGGAAGAAAATCAAATTTTAAAAAAGGCGATTGCCATCTTCACTCCACACTCAAACAAAGATTAAACGTTATTTTCCCCCTTAGAACTCAACACAATATTATACTTTTATGTAAAGTATTCAACATTAATAGAAACACATACTATAAATATATCTCAAATGATGTACCTCCTAGAATTGAAGAAAATCAAATGATTTCTAGAGTTATTTTAAAAATTTTTTGGGCAAATTTAACGTAGTTCACTCTCTTTCTAAAAAAGAATATCCTTCCGATAATACTTGTTGTGAATCTTTCTTTAAGTATCTAAAGAAAGAGAAGTGCAATAGAAAAAATTATCACTCTATAGGAAAATTAAAACTTTCTTTATTTGAGTACATTGAGGGATTTTACAATCTTAAAAGACCACACTATTCATTAGGTCTTATGACTCCTAACGAGAAAGAATTAACGTTTAATGAACATTAAAAATTTATTTTACACTGAGCCTCTCTTGATGTGGTTCTTAATGTGGAAAAAGTGGTATTGCCACATTTCCCTCACAGGATACTACATCTATTTCTCAGTATAAAACAAATTTCACTTGAATTTTTTAAACTAATTTTCATATTTTCATGTCTATTTACTTGATTATAGTACAGTACCATTCTTTAGATTCAACATATCTTATAGTTTTTTTTCTAGCAAATCCACACATACTAATTGAAGAGGTTCAGTAATTCTATCTAATTCTAATAAATTAGCATTAAAAATTAAAAAATTAGCAGGAATTTGTTCACCATGAAAAAATTTACATCTTAAATAATACCCATATTTTAATATTATAAATCGAATAACATCTGTATTTTTTTTGTTTTTTTTCTTGATTTCACTGTCAATATATCCCTTTATATTATCATACTCTTTTGGTTCCATTTTATTTTTTTGGTAATCAAATACTTTTTTAAAAATACATAATACTCTTTTATCATTGAAGGAACGAACAGATTCAATCATACTTTTCGCCCCCCCTTGCCTTAAAATATTATTGTAAATCATACCATTAACAAAGTATTTATCTAAATAATTATAGTCAACCTCATCTGCAAATTTTATACTTTTTTCATATAGCTTACTATTTTCTTCTAAATCTTCTTTTAATTCTTTTAACATGTCAAAATCTTTATGTTTATTAAAAATAACTCTTATTAAAGTATTAAAACATTTCCATGTATAATCAAATTTTAAATCTTTATATTTATAAGACATTGTTAAGTTCATTAATGCATTCATCATTGTATCGGAGATATATTTTTCACCAAATAATTTCTCACTGTTAATTTCCAAAGATTTTTTTTCACTAAAAACTTGCATTATACTATCTTCTGAATATGCTACTACTTTATTACCATTTTTAAAAACTTTAATACTATTAACTTCAAAACAATCTATATTAAAGTAAACATATAAAAGAGATTTCACTAAACTATAGTAAAAAGTGCTGTTCTTAGACTCTAATAGATTTTTACTTTCATCAATTTTACTACGATTCCCTGATATTTTAATTGTGTCTTTAGAATATTCCACTTTATCATAGTAATTATTATCTTTCTTTGAATAATAAATAATTTTTTTATTTATCTTATCGTCTAATTTTTCAGGAAATAATTGTTTACTGATTTTTATTATTATCATAAACTTCATCATAAATTTACCTTTCTAATTTTTTAATTATTTTAATAACACATCTTCGGGGATTAGTACATTTAATTAAACTATATATCATAACTCCATAGTTTATCACTTAGAGAAAATATAAAACCGCTATGAGCACTTGGTGTACTAGTGTTTACAGCGGTTATTTTTTCGGGGAAATTTGTTATACACGAATTATAAGGAATACCTATTTAATTCTTCATATTTTACTATTCCTTTTTTCCATGTTAACCCTAATAACCTATTTAATAATTTCAAATCTTCACTCTCTTATAGCCTATAATAACCTTAATGAAATATCTAAAAAGATTTTTCAAGTCGAATTTTGATACCAATAAATCACTGCATCTATGAGTTTTCATGTAAACTTTTTTTAATTCAGAACTTTTGAAAAATTCCTTTAAATTCTTTATATTTCAACTTACTTTTACTCATTAAGTTCCCAGCGACCATTACGTCCTCTACCTACATACTTAAGGATATCTATTTCTTTTATAGCCCTTTCAATAGTCTTTACACTAACTCCAGCTTCTTCGGCAATGACTTTTCTTGTAATCTTATCATTGCTTCTTATTTTTTCTTTGATAAACTCTATGAGAACTACCTTATCACAAACGACTCCCTGAGCAATTTCCTGAGAGGTGAGACACTATGAGCATCACACTGAACGGCATCTTGAGAAACACCATGAGTATAATTCTGAGCGTCATTCTGAGCGTCATCCTTAACAACACCGCGAGCGACACTATGAGCAACTGCCTGAGTGGTATCCTTAACAACACTCTGAACGACATCTTGAGCGACACCATGAGCGTCATTCTGAGAAATGCTTCGAATAATATTATTACCTCCGACTTTCTGCGTTACTATCTTTTTAAGAGGAATAATTGTTTTGAATACATCTCCTTCCTCAAACACTGGACTTTGCCCTGAATAAAGCTGTGTATATTTGTAAGTATTTCTCATTCCTGAACCTAATTCATCAGCAAGACCTATTTCTCTAAACACCTTCGATATAGCCGGATTCTTAAGAAACGGCTCAAATTTCTGCAAATCTAATACTCCCATACCATGAATAAAGTTGCTATTTTCAATAATAATTTTCTCATCATCAATAATCATCTTTGCAGGATACCCACTTGAATAATCTCTATGAGCTAATGTATTAGAAACTATCTCTCGAAGTATTCTATCTCTCGCACTAATATTTACAATTCCGTCCAATACAAACAAATCATTCAAGTGTTTTTGTCCAAACTCTATAAGTCTATCATAGCTATCAATAAGGTTTGTTATAACAACATCTCTATCGTCATATCTATCCTTATTTTCAACTCTGAATATTGCATCTGTTTTGTGTTGCGGAAGGACAGACATAATAGAATTATCTTTTCCAAATAACAAAATAGCTGCTAATGTGATTCCCTCACATTTAGTTTCTAGATCGGTCAAAATCAAATTTGCACTTCTGAGAAGTTCCTCATTATTCATATTTTTCCAAACATGATTCCTATTTCTTACTACAGCCATTTTCCTAACCTTATCAATTACAGAATCATCAAGAAAATCAATATCAAGATTCGGATATACTTTATTAACAAAGTAGCTTCCTTGCGTATAATTTGAAAACACGTTCAGAATGGTCTGTTATATTGATGTCTCCCTCATATGCCCTATCCCAAATTCTTCCATTATGCCTGCATACTCGATATCCTTCCGGTACTCTGATATAAATTACTTTTTTTTCATCTATGTCAAAAACTTCAGGAACCAAATAAAGCGGCGGATTCATCTTTTGCGGATTATTTATTGCCGTAGTAAATTCCTTGATCACTTTATCAACTTTATCTTCACTAATACCAACGATCTCACTTTTATCATTTACACCAAGTAAAATATGTCCACCATTTCTATTGTTGAAAGAACATACTGTATCAAAGACATCCTTAGTTAAAGCATTTTTAGATTCTTTAAACTCAACATCTATCTTCTCTCCATTTTGAATTAACTTCTTTATTTCATCTATCATCATTTACTTCTTCACCACCTTTATTTACCAGTATTCTCATTAATAACACCTTTGCTGTTTTGAACTTCTATCTTTATTGACTATAAAAGTAACATAATCTCCATTTTTCAAAATAATAAGCTCTCCTTTAACCATGACTTTTACAGTATACGAAAAAATCTCTCATACTTACTTCCTTTTTGCTTACTTTCCCTACAAAAATTATAGCATTTTTAGGGCATTATTTCCACAATCCTAACCAAAACCAAAAATCCAAGAAATGAACCTTTTGATTCACTCTTGGATTTCTTGATTTCTCAATTATCTAAATAGATAATGATAATGATTTATTTTTGATGATTATTCTTCATCTTCTCTACGTCTCTTAGCAACTGCAAGTAGGCTTCCTAATACAGCTAATCCTAAGCCAGCCATTCCTGTATTAGTTTCAGCTTCACCTGTATTTGCTAATCGTTTTGTAGATTTTTCAACTTTACCAGTTGATGTTTGTTTAATGTTTTCATTAACTTCTGGTAATGTTGAAATTCCTTGTGGTTTAGTTGCTGTAACTTTTCTAAAGATGTGAGTTACAACATCACCTTTAGTTTCTGTTCTTACAAACATATAACCTTCAATTTCA
The DNA here is from genome assembly GCF_963525875.1 of uncultured Gemella sp. GTDB lineage: Bacteria > Bacillota > Bacilli > Staphylococcales > Gemellaceae > Gemella. The sequence continues at coordinate 40,535 of NZ_CAURMG010000015.1, forward strand.
CCTGCTTCAAATGCTCCATTAGATTCACCTAAAATTTTTGGAGTTTTAGTATCTGCTGGTTTTAGCTCATTACCTTTTTCATCAACCCATTTAGTAATGATAAGTTCAGTTTGATGCTTAATTGGAGGTTCAATAAGATTTCCATTTTCATCAACACCTGTTGTTCCTACTGGACCTGTATATTCAGGAAGTTCAAATACCGGAGGATCAAGAGTTATTAATTTTTCTCCTGGTATCTCATGACTTATATTAGTATTTGGATCAGTTATTGTAACTTTTCCAGTTTTATCTACTGTTACTTTTTTACCTGGATTAGATTTTTCAACTGATTTTTTAACCTTCTCTTGTTCTTCTTGTGTTAAGTTAGCAGGATCTTTTACTGGAATCTTATCAGTTGGTATTACTGGTTCGAAGTCTTGGTTTACTAGCTCTGTTCCTGGAATTGTATGACTGATTCCTGTTGTAGGGTCTGTCACTGTTGCTGTTCCGTCGTCTCCTACCGTTACATTCTTACCTGGGTTTTGTGCTTTGACTTTGTCTTCCACTTGTTTTTTCTCTTCTGGAGTTAAGTGGGCTTTGTCTTTAACTGTAACCTTCTCTGTTGGTTTCACTGGTTCGAAGTCTTGGTTCACTAGCTCTGTTCCTGGAATTGT
>NZ_CAURMG010000016.1:0-40347 GCF_963525875.1 uncultured Gemella sp.
ACTGGTTGTTCTTCTTTCCCTGGAACTGTTGGCTCTTCTTCTTTTGGCTTTTCAGGTACTCCTGGTTGAACAGAAGTAGCATCCTCACTATGTATAACTTTTGGATCTGTTGGAACCTCTACAATTTCAGGCTTACTCACTACTTCTTTTGTCCCTCTTACTATAATTTTATCTATTTTTTTCTTGTTCTCTACAGTTATTTTTTCTATAACTTCTCCCGTCATACTATTTAATATATACGTCGTTGTCGTAATATTTTTACCATCTTCCCCTTCTGTTTTTACAAACTCTTTACCTTTATCTAACGAAGCATCTTCTTCATAAACAACTTCTCTTGGGATTTTGATCTCCTCTATTTTAGACTTAAGCCCTTTTGTAATAACTGTATTTATGGCTTCTGTTCTTACTGAAGTTCTACTTATTTCTTCTATATTATTCGTCTTTTTATTTAATCTTGATTTTATAGTTGTAACAACTTTACCATCTTTCCCTGTAATTTTATTAATGTACCCATAATCTTTTGTATCATCTCCAGTATAAGTTACTTTTAATGGAAGCCTTTCTTCTTCAGTTGTTGTTACTGTTTCTCCATATAACACTTTAACATTTACATTTACATCTAGTTTATCAAAACTATTATCATTATAGACTACTTTTACCTTTGCTTCTTTATTCCCAGCACTTGAAACATTCGGGACAATCTCCCAGATTATGCCTTTTATCGGTAAATTATTTTTTTCGATAGTTAACTCTGCATTAGGCATATCCCCTTCGTATATTTCATAAAACTTCTTAATTGGCTCATAATAATCTTTTTGTTTTTTATTCAGAACATATAAAGCCGCTGCGATATTTTCTTCTAAACTAGCAAATTTATTTTTTTCTTCTAACAACTTATCATAAGTTTCTATTGCATCTAAATTACCTTTCACACCTTCCAAGATTTTATTATAATTATTTAGCAATTCAACTTTTCTGCTATTAAACTCATTTACCACTTCTGATGGTTTAGATGCAGTATTCGTATTTTTAAATGTCTCAAGTTTATTACTAACCCTTGTTATCTCATCTGTTAATAAGGTTTTGTCCAATCTTAAGTCACGAATTGAAGTTTTATATTCTTCTAGCAATGTATTCAATTGATTAGTTAAAGATTTTATATCCTCTTGCTTAGCACTACTGTTTCTTAACAATTCTTCTGCTTTTTGTAATTTATTTTTCAACTCTTCTTTTTTAGATAAATAATGATTTGTTGTTTCTGTAGTCTTATGGTCGGCATCTACAATCTTATCTCTTTCAGCAGTTGCCTTTTGTTTAACAGCTTCTAGCTCTTCAAAATTCGGCAATACATGTACTATTACATTAATATTAGGATTTACAGTTTTTCCTAAATAGCTTATTGTTACCGGTAAAGTATAATTAACTGCTGTTGATTGAATTTCTTCAGGAACATTTATATTTAATGTTGCAGTTCTAGGTAAATTATCTAAATTTAGTTTTTCTAAAACTTTTTCTCTCGGAATTTTATTTAATGCCAATATTTCTACTGGATTTTGATCTTTTAATGAAATTTTTATATTCTCATTTACTATTTTTGTTACTTCTTCTTCTGTAGGTTCTGCTATTTTCAAGTTTTTCAGTATTGGATTTTCTTTCCCTTTACCGCTAACTCCAGTTCTTTCTCCTATATTAAAATTATCATTATCATTTAACATTGCTGAGAAATAGGCATTAGAACTATGTTCTCCCCCTTCTATATTGGTCATAACATCACTATCATTATATAATATTTTTACAATCTTATCCCCACTCATTCCATAATGCTTTATTTTTCCTTCTTTAGCTAGCTGTTTACTTAAAATACTCTTATTATATAAATCTCTATTCAGAATAGATGCGTTAATTTTTGGAGCATTAAATGTTGTAGCTTTTTTAAAAACATTACGATAAAAATTTCTATATTTCTTAGCCACTGATTCTATCCAATATCCATTTTCTTCATTTGCTAATTTATGCAACTTTACCAGCGCACGTTGAGTTAGGTATCCTCCTAAGGAATGTCCTGTCATATAAAAATTCTTTATATCATCTCTTTTACCAATTTCTTTTATTATTTCTTCAATCTCTTTACCTTGCTGTGGATCTTGACCTAATGTAACAACTACGTCATTACTCACATCTTTACTTCCTTGAGTTCCTCTTATCGCAAGAACATGAACTAAACCATCCGGTAAAATTGGTAATGAACTCTTAGTCTTAAATATCACTGCATCAAGACCGCTATCATAATGATAAGTTTTATCAATCTCCCAATAAGGTGAAAGCTCATTATGCATAAGTTCATATTCATTCTTTGCTTTAGAATCATCTTTTACAATATTATCAGCCTTAGTCCACTGGTAATCTTTATTTAAAACTTTTTTAATATATTCATCATCTCGATATACTAACTTCATAAACATCGCCATATCGCGATCTGTCACATACCACTTGAAATTATCATCATCTCCCTCTTTACTTAAATCACTTTGATCATGATCTGTCAAACCATCTCCATCGGTATCTTTTAAAAATGGATGCCCATAATATCCATAATAAGTTTTTCCATTTTTTTCATAGATATAAATTTCACTACCATTTTTTGCACTATCTCCATCCTTATCTTCATTTGCTTTTAATGGCGTTTTTCCAAAAAGTAAATTATCAATCCTACCATCTTCTGTCGTTATTAAACCTTTTGAGATTTTCACAAAATCATCATCAGTTGCAAATCGTTTTACAGATTCTCTTTCTGAATCTACAGATCTTTTCCTACGAGGTTTTGGTTTTTCAGCAATAGTTTCTTCTACAGAACTCTTCTCTTTTATTGATTCACCATTCTTTTCTGTTAAATAATTTTTTTCTTTTATTAAATCACTTTTCTTTTTTGGTGAATTATTTTCTATTGTATCTCTTGAAGCTACTCTTTCAATATCTCTAATTTCATTTGTCACATTCACTTCACTTTTATATGTTTCTTTTGTTTTTTTCTTTTCTATAATAATGTTATTTTCTTTATATATATTTTCACTAGTATTCGTTTCATTGGCTAAAGCTGGTGATGCTAAAAATATAAATGCACCTACTAACACTGAAAATGTTCCAACACTAAATTTCTTAATCGAATATTTTAATACTCTTCTTTTGTCTTTATTTACCATGGGTACTCCTTACTATTATATTTTTTTATACTAGATTGATAGATAAACATAAAAAATTAAATCAATAAATCTAGTTTTTATATCAACGGCTACAAGATACAAAAAAATCAAAATATATATTGAATATATTAAATTAAACTAAAACTTCTAAATATTTTTTAAAAAATTTTTATAAAAAACTTATAAACATAATGGTTTATTAGATATCTAATAAATTTTATAAGACAGAATCAATAAAATTAATTTCTCTAAAATTATGATTTTTAAGTAACTCTCATCTAATGCATCATATTATAAGCTAGATTATTCTATGAAATTTTAATAAATATAACTATACTTAATTAGAAATCTTCATAAAAATATATTACGATTATTTCATACTCATTCCCCTATTAAATAAAATAACTTCTGCAAAATAAAATTAATAAACTATTAAAAAATAAAAGATATATAATTAACTATATATTTTTTTATCAAACAAAATCTCCTTATCTATAACAATATCCATTTTTCTTTTAAATGGATTATATCCCTTAGACTCTATTTTAGAGTTTTAATATTTATTTGTCAAGAATTTATAATAAATACTATCTCTATTCAAAGTCATAATATTATTATATTTACACCATAAATTCGTTCCTAATAAATAAATAAAATTATAAATAATAAAATACAAAACTAGCTACTATGATACTGAGCAAAAAGACTCAAATTTTAATATAAAAACTCATGAACATAGCGATTTATCAATATCTAAATTTACTTTATGAGGATTTTTTGGATATCTATTAAAGTTTGTGGGGCCTCAACAAAATCACTTTCTTCAAAATTATATTTTTTTGTCACTCACTTTTCATAATTATATAAAAAAGCTCATCCGAAGATGAGCCTCATATTATTCTTATTCAAAATTATGAAACTTCTTTTTTCTATATTTCATTAATACCACCAAAGTTTTTGGTATCTATGTCCTATTTGTAATGATAAATCTTTTTTATTTTGATCTGCACCATTAATATACAATTTCCCTGCTTCGTACATATCAATCATTTCATTAGGTACACTAGAAATAACTATACTACCGTTATTATCACTTTCTACTTGTGAAAATCTTACACTATAATCACCTGCAGGAAGGTCATCGAAGTACCAACGTAAAGTGTACGTTTGTAATGGTAATTCCCAATACAACTCACGATAGATAAATTCATGTTCTCGTACTACTTTATTATCTTTTTTATCTATTATTTCCACTTTATACTTCGAATTGTTTTTCTCATCATATGATGAAATATATCCTCGAATATAATTAAAACTGCGATTAGCTTTAAATGTTTGTTCAACTTCTGTATCTTTATTAACTCTAACTATTCCATCACGTAGATAGTTATCTGTTGCATATATACTAATACCGTTAATTACACGCGAATCATAGTCTAAGTTCATTGAATATGATGGTCTTAAGAAACTATCACTACCTACTTGAAGCGCAAAAACTACACCAAAAGCTATATAAAGTTTTTTCTTGTATTTATCAAATATTATAGTTTCATATCTTTCAGCAAATAGTATTAGCCCTTTTGCACCTAAAATAAAGATTATTGGCATCCATGCATAAACATATCTTGGTTTTGCTTCCCAAATTAAATGGAACATGAATACTCCAAAAATAATAATCTGGAATAAGAAACAAGATGTTATATACTCTTTTCTACGTTTATATATATAATAAACTATTCCGAACAAAATCACGACATACATCATTTGAGAAAGATATATAAAGAAACTATTATCACTTCCATAGAACAATTGCCATAAGAATCCATCTCCATCTCTTAATGCACGTGTTCCATTAGTGTAGTTTATTGTTCCATCACTCCAATTACCTCTTATTTTAAGAACTATCATAAGTAAATTAAGGAAAAATGGTCTATGAGTCACCCTATTAAAGAATAAGCCAAGGTCATCAGTCATCTTATTCTGACTAAGGTAAGTAAATTGGAAATCTTGCCAGTTATAACTTCCACCTTGGATACTCATCCCCATCATTACCCAGTGTAACATAGGGAATCTATAACCATCATCTTTCCAAAATCCATAGTGTTCCCAAAGAATATCAAATCCTTTGCCAAAGAAGACAAATGCAATTCCAAAGGTTATCAGTAATAAAATTAAATTCTTATACCATTTAAAAAATAGTAAGTACACAATTAATGCGGGTAAGATAATAATAATATTAGATCTTAAATTCCACGCAAATGCCACCAAAATAGCCACTGCCACAATATGCTTTGTTCTAAAGATGAAACTACCATCTGATGGAATAAGAACATATATTATTAAAGCTACCATAATTACCATTAGAGTATCTGAATAATAGAATAAACTATACATTTGGAATGGAATATATAATATCATTAATCCAAAAATTATTGTTTGTTTTTGTTTTGTTAGTAATTTTCCAGCAGTTTTATGAGTTAAGAATATTGTTGCTGTTGTTACTAAGAAACAGAATATGTGTAAAGTCCACACTTCTGATATGTGTAAAAATGCAGCTATACGATATATCCAATAAAGGATTATTGTAGGTGTTATATTATTCGGATAAACTAAGAAGTATCTCTCCCCAGAGAATTTTCCGTAGTTTAACATATAATGTGCTTCGTTTTCTATCTCTGCACCATCCGAAAAGTTTAGTGTATCCATAGATAAAATAATCGCCTGGAATATTAAATAAACTAATATAATAATTCTATTATATTTTTTTAATCCTACTTCGTCTGTTGCTAAAACTTTTTTTACTGCGTAAATAAACAGTATAAAAACCACAGGCACTCCTAAAATTAGTGCTAATGGATTTAATATTCTTTCATACACAAAAGGTGCTACATATGCCCAGGTCAAAGCTATTGTGAATAAAGCTATAAATATATATGAAAACACATTATGTAATATTCGCCTCATAACTATCTCCTATCCTTTCTGTTAAGATGATTAGCAAAAACTATCGGAGACATTGCCATCATCGTTTTATTAATAAAGGTATCACTCTCAAAATAATCTTTTCTAGATTTTATTAACTCTAAAATTTCTATTTCCTCGGACATATTTTCATGCATTCTTAACACATCAAAAAGTAAATATCCACATAGTAAATTTAAACTATCTTCATACTTTTTATCCTGTTTAAATTCTTCTATTTTATTAAATGCAATCATTATTCTTCTTGTTGAAGCTTCAATCATTGCATTATTTCTTACAGATTTATTTTCTTCTAAATCTTTGTAACCTATTTTTGCTATTTGACTAACTTTTCCTGCTACATCAAAGACACGTAATTTAAAATACAAGTTCTCCAACGCTAACATATCCTCTTGAAATCTTACATTATAAATATCTAAAAATTTCTTCTTAAATATACAAGCAGTTATATTGTAGTTTAAATCACTTTTCAATCTCTTAATTTCTTCTACTAAATATTTCTGACCCGACGAAATTTTTCCATCTAAAATACTAGGATAACCGACTCTTGTCAGCATTGCTATATCAAGATTTTTTTGAGAAATTTCGTCGAATAATAATTCTAAATACGTTGATTTTAATTTAGAGTTTTCTTCAACAAAAACCACATATTCACCTTTAGCAAATTCTAACGCACAGTTTTTAGCTGAAGAATTAGATCCTAACTGTTTTTTTATATAGTTTATTTTGTTATTGTTAACCCCAGCTACCGCTTCTTCTATATCAGAATCCGAAAGGTCATCAACTACAATTATTTCAAATTCTTGAAAAGTTTGATTAAATAAATCTTCTATTACACTTTCTAATCTACTTACGCTTCTATATGCAGCTAGGACTACTGTAATTTTTGTTTTATTTGTTGTTTTTATTTTTTTCGTTAATATTTCATTTCCCAAAAGCATTGTATCTAAAAATATATCTTTTGTTCTATCTAATGTTCTAACCATAATCTATCCTCTATATTTTAAGGTTTTATCATTTTATTATATCATAAATACAAGGTTTTTTCATTTAGTATGAGAAATATAGTTTTACATCTTGTCCAAAACAAAAATGGCACAATAAAAACACCTAGTAAAATCCACTAAGTGTTTAAAACATCTTTTACTATAACCTTTTAATACCACACTAAACTTTCTTCATCAGGCATTTCCCCGGAATCAAATAATCTTTTAACATATGCTTTGGCTTTATTGGCATAAATAGGGTATCCTAATTCTTGATCCAGAGTAGATTCAACAACTACATCGACATTACCTGTTTTCTCGTTTATTTCTATCATCCCAGGTGCGGTATTATTTTCTGGATAATACCAATATCCAGTACTTTTTGAATTGAAAATTTTAACAAATTTTATCATGGTTAGATACCTCCTTCTTTAAGCCATTTAACTAACGCTTTTTGATAGTTATATTTTTCTTGTGTTATATTATGAGCCTCAAAATAACTTAATTTACAAGCGGTCATTAAGTTTGACTCCATAAGTTCATGTTGTAAAAGAATAATATCATGCTCTTGGATATTCTTACCCTCTCTCAACCTTCTCCATGATTCTGCCATATTATAATCAGGAGTAAATCTCTGCATTTTTCCACTTAAATTATGTTCAGTAATAAATATATGATTATATATTTTTTCTATATCAACTTTAGAAAATCCTGTATTTTTAGATATCACATTTACTTCTAAAACTCTATCTCTTTTTCTTACTGCTTCATAAAACTTAACAGCATGTTTATCACGATTTATTTGATACGGGTCATTTTTATCATTCCACGCCCCGTATATTGCACCTTTTATCTTCATATCTTTATTATACACCTTTTTAAGTTTATCTTCAATCGATTTCTTAGGTACTTTCACTATCGTGATTCCTGAAGAAACAAGATTTTGTCGAGTCACCCCCACAAAGTGTATTAGATATCAATAAACTACTGCATCTGTGAGTTCTCATATAAACTTTTTTTAATTTTGGACTTTTGAACAAAAAACTTACCTAATTTCTACTAAGAATCTATAAATCTTATAAGAATAACTTAGAACGTTCTCTTTCTCTACTCAATTTAGCAGAACGTGCTTTTAAACTGACTAGAATTGCTCCTCCAACTAAAACTACAATTAGATAGATAAATAATATTTTTATATCACGCTCTACCGCTGGAATATATACACCACCTACCGCTTCACGTAGTAATCCTATAGAATATGTAAATGGTACTTTTGGATATAACGCTTGGAAAAATTCTGATGTCATTTGAATTGGGAACGTTCCTCCTGAACTTCCTAATTGTAATACTAATAATACTATACAAACAGCTTTCCCTACATTTCCTAAAATACACACTATAGTATAGATAATTGAAGAAAATAGAAGTGAAATCAGTAATGCATATAATACAAACCTATATGGTGAGGTCGCTTGTGTTCCAAGAACATACATATCCCCTAGTGTAATTATTAATGTTTGGAATAACGATATAATTACAAATAATAGCCCTCTACCAAAATATTTTTGATATGGTTTATATTTATTTTCCTCATCTTCTACCTTAGTAGTTAATAACGAAGACATTAATAATGAACCAACCCAGATAGAAAGAACTGTATAGAATGGTGTCATTGCTGAACCATAGTTTTCTATATGGTAAAGCTTATTCTCTTGAAGTTTAACAGGATTTGCGAAAAATTCCGCCTGTTGTTTATAGTTAACCTTCAATAAATTAAACAGTTGATTTTTATCTATCCCGCTATCAGCTTTTTTAATTTCATCTATTAGCTTTTGAATTTTACTCTTTGCAGATGGCATTTGTGCTTGCAATGATAATAATCTCCCATAAGCATTGTTTATCTTAATCTCCGCTTCTGATAACTTTCTCTCGACTGCTGGAAGCTCTCCTTGAGCATGAGCAATTATGCCACTCACCTTATCTATATTCACTTCAGCCTTATTAAGCACTTGCGAAATCAATGGAGCTATCTCATCATTTAATTTAGAATTTATATTTATTGAAACTTTATTGACTCTAGCAGATTTATTCACAAATTCATCTTTTACAGTATCTGCTATTTCATCATAATGATCCATCTTATTGTAGATATTATTATTTACTTCTTTTATCATCGCAATATCATTTGATAAAGTTGTTACTCTTTCAAGTTGATTATTAAATAATCTCTCATTTGATAGATTATTAAAATATTCAAAAATATTCTTCACAAGTTGTAGTCTCTCTCCACTCGCTTGAAGTCTACTATCTAAAGCCTTTTGTCTAGCTTTTATCTCTTCTGTTTTATCTGGTTTTTGTTGAATTTCTTTTGCTATAACATTAACTTCTCTAGATACTTCCTCTACAACATTAAGATGATTATTAATAATTGGTAATAATCTTTCATTGAATCCCTGAATATTATTAATAGTAATTCCGGCCTTATCTGCTAACATAATACTATTAGTCGCTACTCTATCTATTTCTGGCAAGATGTTTTGAACACTATTCAAAACATTTGAACCGTGCTCTACTTTAGAAATTAACTCACTTACAGCTTGTTCATATGTAGAAAAGTTATCATTTAATTTAAAAATCTCCTGTTTAGCCTTTTCTATTGAAGGTAAATTTTCCTCAAATTTAATACCCACTTCATGTAGTTTTTCAAAAATTATACCATTAGCTGTTTCTACAAAGTTTTTACTAATATTATTAGCTATTGCTGAAGCTCCACTATTAGTTATTTTTGGACTAATAGCATTAATTTTCTCATTTACCGTGTACTCAATTGTTGCCCTTTGAGGTTCTGTTCTACTAACAGAAGTCATATCTTTACTAAAGTTTTTTGGAACTACTATACTCGCATAATAATCACCTATTCTTACTCCATTCTCAGCTTCTTCTTTATTAGATACAAACTGCCAATCTAGGTTCTTATTATTTTTTAATCCCTCAACTAAACTATTACCTAAGTTTAATTTCTTTCCATCAACAATATCTCCCCCATCTTCAGAGGTAACTGCAACTTTAATATTATTTGTATGACCGTACGGATCCCATGAAGATAATATATTCGGCCATGCATACATTGATGGTAAAAATATTAAACCTACTATAATTATCCAGGTATTAGTTTTTCTAAATACTTCTTTTATATCCTTTCGAAAAATCTCTATAATATTTTTCAACTTTTAATCTCCTCTCTATAGTTTCTTAATAAAAATAATTAGAGATACTTTACATCCCTAATTATTAACTTAAATATTATATCATGAAAAACTTTCTATTAAAAGTAATTTCGTCTTGAATATTACTATTCTAAATATAGCACTACATTATCCTTACTCGAATTTTTTAAATCTATAATTCTTTGATTACTACTTCCTCTAAATCTAAGACTTAAGTCTTTTAGAAAAATCATAAAAGGTCCATCTACCAATACATCACATAAACTTAGTAATTCTTTTTTGTCCTCACTACCGTTTAGGAGTTGTTCATATGTGTAACCACTATATACCCAGATATCTTTTGTTGAACCGAACTCATCTCTAACTCTTTTAGCTAACGTTCTAGCTACTTGAGTATTAAGGAACGGCTCTCCTCCTAAAATTGTTAGTCCTTGTACATATGAATTACTTAAATCTCGTATTATTTGATCTTCTATTTCTTTAGTATATAATTGTCCAGCATTAAAGTTTTGAATACTTTCATTAAAGCATTCTTTACAAGCGAATAAACATCCGCTTAAGTAGATTGAACATCTTACTCCCTCTCCATCAACGAATTGAAATGGTTTATAATCAGCATATTTTTTCTTAGAATAAGCTTCAGCTAGCCAAGTATCGTTAGCTTCTTTAAATGTTCTCATCATACACTTTTTATTAGTAGTTTTCTTAGTAGCACTGTATTCTGAATTATCTATCGTGCTAATAATTGTTCTTAATTTTTCTTCTCTAGACAAAATCCTCACCCCTTATGTTCATATAATATCATTTTTAAAAACAAATTACAATTTATCTTATAAAGAGATCCTCAAAAATCTTTATTTTTGAGAAATCGATTTTATCGAGTAACAATAATACAGTTTGGTTAAATACCTAAAAAGTTTTTATAAAGCAAAATTGGATATCAATAAAATACTATATCTAAGATTCTCATATAAACTTTCTTAAAATTTGGAACATTTGATTCAGCATCTTCAAAATAAATCTTATATAAAACAACAAAGAAAGACTTAGGAAAATTAATTTTTATAAAATCAAAATCCTAAGTCACTAGTATCTAACTTCATGTATAAGCATTACTAATCTATGGTAATTTTTATAATATTATTCTTAATTCTATTTAATTTCTATAATTTCTGTAGCAAATTTATCAAATTCCTTACTATGAGTTATTATCAAACTTGTAATATTATGTTCTTTTAAGTAGTTAAAAATATTTTCTACTATTAATTCACTCAAATTCGTATTCATAGCACTTGTTGGTTCATCCAAAATAATGAACTCAGGTCTCCTTATTAATATTCTAGCCAACTCTAATCTTTGCTTTTCTCCACCACTTAAGTTTTTTCCATTTTCCTTCAATAAATAATTATATCCTAGTTTATCAATCAATTCTTGCAGATGTAATAATCTAACTATCTCGTCAAGTCTATCATCATATGAATCCCCTAAGAGAATATTATCTCTTATTGTAGCTTCATATATGTATGGTTCTTGATTTACTTTTAGAAATTCTCCTAAAATTTGTATATTATTCTTATATATATTTTTTTCATTAATCAAGACTTCTCCATCTAGTTTATATGCACCCTCTTGCAAGTTTCTTAATATAAGATTAGATACCGTCGTTTTTCCTACGCCACTTCTTCCTTTTAAAACTAGAAAATCACCCTTATTAATTTCTAATCTAAAATCAGATAAAATCAGATTATCTTTAAAATAAAAACTAGATATATTGACATTTACACTGTTAAATTCACTTAATTTTAATAGCTCTTTCTCTTCATCCCTTTTATTATTGAAAGTCTTAGACAACTCACTTTCTATCTTATGAGCAGTCTGCCTAACAGTTATTTTATCTGATATAGAATTAATAGGTTCATCTAACATTCTAACTGTAGAAAATATTGCAATAGCCGAACCTACGGAAAAATCTTTATATATTATAAAATACACTGAAAGTAATAGAGAAACAATGGGTAATATAAATGCAACAGTAGCAGATATACCTACATATAGCGAAAAATACTTTGCTAAATTAGTATTAACCTTTATTCTTTTATTTATAATGTTCTCTTTAAGGTAATCTATAAAGTACTGTTCTTTGTTTAATTGTTTTAAATCAAAATAACCTAATATTGACTGAAGTATATATTGATTAGTTTCACCTAATAATTTCTGTTCACTCTTCATACAATTCGAAAGCTTCTTACTTATTTGTTTTATAATAAAAAAGCATACCAATATTACAGAGAATAATATAAGTGTTATCGAAACATTATACCTGCACATAAATATCAATATAGAAAACAAAATAAAAGACTGCGTTACTAAAATAACTTTACCTTGAGAATACCAATCTGATATCTTTATGCTATCTGACGTTAACTTAGATAATATTTCGCCACTTTTTGCTTCTTTAAAATCATTATATTCACTTTTTAAAAACTTATCATAAAAATACTCTAAAACAGAAAAATTTCCAAGAAAGAAAAGTTTTCTTAGAAAATATTGAGAAAGAAATAGCAATAAAAAATAAAATACTAATACTACTATCGAGTATTTAACAAAATGATAAACTCTCTCAAAATCTTTAGATATCAAACTATCTAAGATAACTTGAATAATAAAAATTGATGTTAAATTTACTATAGTTCTTAGTAATATAGAAATTATAGTAATAAGTTGAACAATATACAACTTGTTATCATAGTATTTTTTTGTACGATACATAAACTTCTCCTCCCCATTTATTACACATTACTTCACATAGCCTTATTTTATTAGCTAACAATAAAGTAAAACTTATCTTTTCACAAAAAACATCTTAGATAATAAATAGATTATATCATTTTTTCAGAATAATGTAAATTTAATTCTTAAAAATCTGAAAATTAAATTTAAGGAATTAATGATTTATTTTACTACGAATTACAATTTATCTCCTAAAATTATAAAAATGCTATTTTCAAATTTTCTAAACTGTTTTATAATTATTATAATTTAAAAATTTAATTAATTGAGATGTGATAATTACCATAGAATATTATTAAGTTAATTATTACAATATATTTTTTAAAAATTACGAGGTGTTTTATGAGAGTATTAATAACTGGTTTTGATAAATTTGGGGGCGATAATATTAATCCTTCTAGTTTATGTGTTAATAGCTTACCAGACAATATCGATAATATAGAAATAAAAAAAATTACCCTACCTACAGTCTTTAAAGATAGTTCACAGGTTTTAGAAGAAAATATAAAATCATTTTCTCCTAATATAGTAATCTGCGTTGGGCAAGCTGGAGGAAGAAGTAAAATTACACCTGAACGCATCGCTATTAATATTGATGACGCTAGAATCCCAGATAATATTGGAAATAGCCCTATTGATGAAACTATAAGAAAAGATGGAGAAAATGCATATTTTTCTACACTGCCAATAAAAGCAATTGTTGATGAATTGAATAAAAACAATATTCCTTCTGCAATTTCTAATACTGCCGGGACTTTTGTTTGCAATCATATTATGTATGAGGCTTTATATCTAACTTCAAAAAAATATCCAAATATTAAAGCTGGATTTATTCATATCCCTTATATTGAAGAACAGGTTAAAGACAAACCTAATATGCCTTTTATGAAAAAAGAAGACATTATCGTTGCTTTAGAATTAATAATAAAAACTGCTGTGAATTTTTATGATAAAGAAGATACAAAAATAACAGGTGGTTTAGAACATTAATTATCTCTATGTATTTATAGCGGTTCAAACAAAATCTAATTTTTAATAGTAATAAGGAAATACTGAAAAAAAGTATGATATATTATTTTCAGTGTTTCTTTTTTATATTGACAAAATAGTATACTAGGTATATAATATATTAGCTATATTATTTTAGGTGGTGAAATTATGTTAAAAGATGCATTGGGATATAAGCTTATTACACTTTTAGAAAATATGAGAAATTATACTAAACAACCTCTAGCTGAGATCGGTATTACACACGGGCATTTCATTACTCTTATCTACATTTCAGAAAATGAAGGATTAACTCAAGCTCAACTCGCTGAGATACATAGAAAAGATAGAAATATTGTTGGACGTAATATCGATGCACTAGAAAAACAAAATTTTGTTATTAGAAAACGTGGAGTGAAAGATAGACGTTCTTTTACACTACATTTAACTGAAGTAGGAAAAGAAGTCTTATCAACTTACTCTAATCTGCTAAACACAGCTGAAAAAGAAGTTCTTAAAAACTTAACTGAAAAAGAAATTTCTACTTTCTTTACACTATTGAATAAAATAACTTAAGGATGAAATCAAATGGAAAAAACACAAAATTATATAGAAAATCCACTAGGTACAAAATCTATAAAAAAATTACTTACATCATTTGCTTGGCCTGCTATTACCGCGAATATTATTAATGCGATGTATAGTGTAATTGACCAAATTTTTATCGGTCAAGGTGTTGGATACCTAGGTAATGCTGCAACAAATGTCGCCTTTCCTCTTACAATTATTTGCTTAGCTATAGGTTTAATGATTGGAATCGGTGCTACCTCAAACTTTAATCTAGAACTTGGGCGAGGAAATCCTGAAAAAGCGAAATCTGTAGTTGGCACTGCAGTATCTTCATTATTTATTATAGGTATTATTATTACAATTTTAGTACATATATTCTTAAAACCACTTATGTACGCATTTGGATCTACTGATGAAATCTTAGAATACGCGATGACATTTGCAAGTATATCGTCATTAGGAATTCCATTCCTTTTAATATCAATTAGTACTAACCCTATTGTTCGTTCGGATAATAGTCCAAAATATTCAATGTTTGCCATTATTTTTGGTGCAGTACTTAATACTATTCTTAATCCAATTTTTATTTTTGGATTCGGTTGGGGAATTGCTGGATCAGCTTGGGCTACAGTTATAAGTCAATTCTTATCCGCTTTGATTCTTGTTTTATATTTTCCAAAATTTAAAAGTGTTAAATTTACTAAGCAAGACTTCATCCCTAAGATACGTTTATTAAAAGTCGCTGCAGGATTTGGAATGCCTTCATTTGTTTTCCAAGGTTCTAATATGATAGCTCAAATAGTAACAAACAACTTGTTAAATATTCACGGTACTAATTCTGTGTACGGGAATGATATTCCTATAGCTGTAGCTGGAATCGTAGCTAAAATTTATATAATATTTATAGCTATTATTATTGGATTAATTCAAGGAGCTCAACCAATTTTCGGATATAATTACGGAGCTAAAAAATACGAACGAGTTCGTACTACAATGAGATACACTATGAAATATGCAATGATTATCTCAATTACATTCTTCTTAATCTTTGAAATTTTTCCTAAACAAATTGTTAGTCTATTTGGTAATGGTAATGAACTTTACTTTGAGTTTGCAGTTAAGTATATGAGATTCTTCTTGTTATTTACATTTATCAATGGTATTCATATTTCAAGCTCTACTTTCTTCTCTGCAATAGGAAAACCAAAGATTGGTGTCACTATCGCTTTAACTAAACAGCTTATAGTACTAATACCAATGTTATTTATTCTTTCACATTTCTTTGGTATTAATGGAGTAATCTATGCTACTCCTATAACAGACCTTTGTGCATTCTCAGTTTCTTTATTCTTCCTAATTAGAGAATTTAAGTTAATGCCCAGAAAAAATATAACTTAAATGTATAAAAAGCAATCTACTGAACTAGTCAATAGATTGCTTTTTATACATATTATCTTGTTGGTGCATATTTCAATTCGTCTTTGTGTTTTGCTAAGAAATCGTTCATTTCATTGTCTGGAATTAAACGAAGGTATAGGTTAGAACGAATTGTTTCATCTTCTTCACGACAAGTAGATAATACTAAGTACTTATCATTTCCTTTAAGTTTTACATTGTCGTTTTTAGTAGCTGCATCTTTCTTAACGTTTGTTAATTGGCTTAAGAAATCTTCATCATTTTCAAAGTCTAAACGATAGAATGATGTTGTTTCTGGTACAATTGTTAAGAATGCTGCTTCATAATAGTATTTTCTCTCAGGAGTTTCAATTACTACATATTTATGTTTATCCATGTATTCTTGTTTATCGTAGTAGTTAACGTCGTTAAACATACGGTGATCTCCAACTTTACTTCCACGAGCGTGTCCGAATAACCAAGTTAATCTATCATGGAAGTCTTTTTTGTTATCCATATCCATAAATACAGTACCAAGGTAAGGAACATGTCCACCTTCAAAAGTTTTATCTAAGTATGTTTCATTGTCATTAGTTTGAACTACTGGTTCGTCTAACTGAGTACCTGGTGCATAAACATATGCTACAGTTTCATTATTCGTCTTAGATAATTCTGAAAAACGTTTTGATAAATAATCTTTGTCTTCTTTACTTACTTTATAAGTTGCTTTTGATGAACTTGTACTTGAACTGTCATCATCGCTACATCCTGCTACAAATACCGCAGATGTTACCAAAGCAATTGCTAAAAGTAAAATAGAGAAAAGCTTTTTAAAGTTAAATACTTTTTTCATTATATTTTTCCTCTCTATTAAAAATTTAATAACTGTTTATCATTATACAATATCTTAATAAATTTTTCTATTACTTTTATTTTACAATTTATATAATTTTTTATCTTACCACTACAGCTGTTCCTGTAACTGTAACTAGAAGCATATTATTACCGTTGCTTCCTAGAGCATCGAAGTCTATTCTAACTCCGATAACCGCATTGGCTCCCATTGCTGCTGCGCGAGCTTCTAATTCTTTTAAAGCTTCAGCTCTTGCTTGAATAATTTCATCTTCGTAACCTTGGCTTCTTCCTCCAAAGAAGTTTCGAAGCCCGGCTCCTATATCTTTAATGAAATTAATCCCAGCTACTACTTCACCTGTAGCAAATCCTTTATATTCTACTACTTCCATTCCTGGAACATAATTTGTTGTTGCAATTATCATAATACATCCCTCCAAAATTATTTATTAGTCTACTAAAATATCTACTACTTCTTCTAATGTTGCTCCTAAGAAGTATGAATTAATGTCAATTTGTTCTAACACTTTTTGAACATCTTCTTTTTGGTATTTTACACCTACTAATTTTTTAGCAATATCTTCTACATCCATTACTCCGAAGAAGTCTCCGTAGAATTTGATATTAGTAATAACTCCTTGTTCTACCATGATATTGGCTTCAATTTTACCAGTTTTAAGTCTTCTATTACGTTTAATATTGAAGTCAGGATTTTTACCATATACCCAGTCCCAAGAGTTATTTTTTTCTTCTTGGATTGCTAAGATTGCAGCTTCATCTTCTTCAGTTGCTACAAAATCAGTCATTTCATATTTTTCACTCATATATTTTTTAAGTGCAGCAACGAAATCTTGAACTGTCATGTCTTGATTTGGAAGATGATCTTTAATATTTGTTACACGTGAGCGTACTGATTTGATACCTTTTGATTCAATCTTATCTTTAGATACTTTTAATGCATCCGCTAAAACTGAAGTATTAACATCAAACATTAAACAACCATGGTGCATAATACGGCCATTACGTACATATTGCGCATTACCACAGAATTTTTGGCCATCGATTTCTAAGTCATTACGTCCTGTAAATTCCGCTTTAACTCCTAATGAATCTAACGCATCAAGTACAGGTTGCGAGAATGATTTGAAATCAAATTCTTCTCCACTTCTTCCGTTTGAAATAATTGTGTAGTTTAAGTTATTTAAATCGTGATAAACTGCACCACCACCACTTACACGACGAACAATTTTAATACCTTTATCATCACAGAATTTTTGGTTTACTTCTTCTGTTGTGTTTTGGTTTTTACCTACAACGATACATGGTGAATTTATCCATAACATAAATACATCATCTTTTTCTGCAAGTTCATTAAAAGCATATAGCTCTAGTGCAGTATTGTAGCGTGGATCATTACTTTTTGATTCTATGTATATCATATTAATCTCCTTGATAATTAACTATTTCTATACTTATTATTATACCATTTTTTGCCAAGTAAAACACTAAATTTTTATTCAAATTAATATTTTTTATATTAATTCAAACAAACTTCTGCTATATTATGGTATAATTATAAGGAATTATTAAAATTATTATAAAGGAGTTACCCTTTTATGACAAAAATTATTTTAACTGGAGATAGACCGACTGGTAAACTTCACTTAGGTCACTATGTCGGTTCTTTAAAAAATCGTATAGCTTTACAAAACGAAGATGATACTGAAGTATTTATTATGATAGCCGATCAACAAGCTCTTACTGATAATGCTGATAATCCCGGAAAAGTTATTGAAAATATTACAGAAGTTGCACTTGATTACCTTGCAGTTGGAATTGATCCTAGCAAGACTACTATTTTTATTCAATCACAAATTCCACAACTTGCAGAATTATACATGTACTACATGAATTTAGTATCAGTTTCTAGATTACACCGTAACCCTACTGTTAAACAGGAAATTAACGACAAGAAATTCGGTGAAAGTATTCCTGCAGGATTCTTTACTTATCCTGTAAGCCAAGCTGCTGATATCACTGCATTTAAAGCAACACACGTTCCTGTTGGTGAAGATCAAAAACCAATGATTGAACAAACTCGTGAAATCGTTCGTGACTTCAATAGAACATACAATAAAGAAGTTCTAGTACTTCCTGAAATTGTACTTCCACCTAAAAATCACGCCCGTCTTGTTGGAATTGATGGACAAGGGAAAATGAGTAAAAGTTTAAATAATGGTATATATTTAGGGGATAGCGAAGAAAATATTAAAGCTAAAATCATGAAAATGTATACTGATCCAAATCACATTAAAATTGAAGATCCAGGTCAAGTAGAAGGAAATGTGGTATTTACATACCTTGATATTTTTGATTCTCGTACTGATGAGGTTGCTGAACTTAAAGAACACTACTCTCGCGGGGGACTTGGTGATATGAAACTAAAACGTCGTTTAAATGATGTTATGCAAGATTACTTACGTCCAATAAGAGAGCGTCGTGAAGAATTCGCTAAAGATAAAGCAGAAGTATACAGAATGCTAAAAGCAGGAAGTGAAAAAGCTGAAAAAGTTGCAGCTGCTACTCTAGATGAAGTAAAAGATGCAATGGGAATTAATTATTTCAAAAAATAAATATTTTATTGGGGAAGAGCTCTACTCTTCCTCTTAATCGTTTGAATTACTATAAAAATAAGGAGGCCTTATGGCAAAAAGAAAAAAACAACAATTGTCACTATTTTCAATTATTTCAATTGCAATAGTAATTTTAGCAGCATTTGCTATCACATACTATACCAATAAACCATCAAGTAAAACTTCTCCTACTTCTACTTTTGCAAGTGTTTCTAAAATACCTGATGAGGTACTAAACTCACTTACTGCACCTAAAGAAAGTGAAGCAACTGATAATAATAAGTACAAAATATTAAATAATAATAATCCATACTTCTCTAAAGAAGACTTATCTACTACATCATTTGAAAACTACAGTCCGTTAGATAAACTTGGGCGTGTTGGACAAGCTAATGGGATTATCGGCACTGATTTAATGCCTACTGATAAACGTGAAGAAATCGCACACGTTCGTCCAAGTGGTTGGCAAAGTAATCGCGGCGCTCATGTTTACGATAGATCACATTTAATAGCATTTCAGCTTGCTGGAGAAAATGATAATGACAAAAATCTGATGACAGGTACAAGATTCATGAATCTTAATATGATTCCTTTTGAAAATGAAGTCGCAGATTATATAAAGAAAACAAAAAAACACGTTCGTTATCGTGTAACGCCCGTTTTTAAAGGTGATGATTTAGTTGCTCAAGGTGTAATTATGGAAGCTATGTCAGTTGAAGATAATGGTAAAAGTGTTAAGTATAATGTATTCTTACCAAACTTCCAAAAAGGAGTAACTATTGACTATAAAACTGGTAAATATACAGTAAAATAAAATTAGGGAGTGACTCAAAAATCATGATTTCAAAGAAACAAGATTTTGTTGGATCACTCCCTTTTCTTAATCTTTTTTTATAAATTTTTCAGCAATTGCTAGGCTTATAACTAATAATAAAATTGCACCAGCCCATATTAAAACACTATAAGGATCATCATGTTGAACTATAATCAACCTAATAATCGCTGTTATCCCAATATAAATAAAGTATCGCAGCGGAAAATGATAATTATTTTTAAAATATTTCACAATAAGAGCTACGAACTCAAAATATAGGAAGAATACTAATATTCCTTCTACAAAATGTTGATAACTCCCTTGATCTCCTAAAAATTTAGTACCTTCATAAAATATTTCTTTTGCTTCCATTATTAATCCGAACGATAATAAAACCCCTATAATTAGCAAGCCTATATTCATTATCCAGAGTAAAACGTCTGATATTATTTTACTAAATTTTTCCATTTTTCACCTCTATGTTTATTTACATAAAAGTAATTATATCATACAAAATCTTAAAATAATAATAAAATTACTTATACGAGCTATTTATATATTCTCTAGTTTTTCCTATGATATAATATAGAAAAGGAGATTGTTATGATTACACTAAAGAGAATTGAAGAAAAACATTTGATTGATTTATATAATGTGATTTACTCGTCAGAAACTCCTGAGTGGAGTAAATATAATGCACCTTATTTTAATGAATATAAATATATTGATTTAGATACATTCTTACTAAAAAACCATCATGAATATTTCTTAAGCGAGCGAGTCTTAGGAATATTTTTAGATGATAAACCAGTCGGTATCGTTACTTATTATTGGGAAAGCTTTGCTACTAGATGGTTAGAGATTGGAATAGTAATATATGATCAAAATGTTTGGGGAACAGGTATAGGATATGCTACTTTATATGAGTGGATTCATCTATGTTTTAATAGATTTCCTGAAATACAACACATTGGTTTAACTACTTGGAGTGGTAACACTAGAATGATGAAACTTGCAGAAAAACTTGGACTTATTTGTGAGGCTAGAATTAGAAAAGTTAGATATTATAATGGAGTTTACTATGATTCTGTAAAATATGGTATATTAAGAGATGAATTTTTTAGCAATTTAATAAATAAATGATAAAATCTATTGAATTAAAAATAACATATTTTATACAGTTAAATACGATATAGAAATTTTTAAAATGAAATTAACCCAAAACTCCTAAGTAATAAAAAAAGTTTATATGATAATTTTTGAACGTATGGTATTTTAATATAAATATTCGATTTCTAAATGATTAATATACATCTAATAAACTTACTTGAAAGCTGAACAAAATCAATTTCTTAGAAATCAAATTCATTTAGTTACTTTCTAAAAGTTTCCATTCTTGAAAAAAATGTAATATAGAGTTAGAATATTAATATTAATATATATTTCTTATTCTCATAATTTAGGAGGAGTAATAATGAGTAAAAATCTAGAGGAAAATTCTCGCCGTGGAGCAGAATTAGTTGTAGATACTTTAATAAACGAGGATGTTAAACATATTTTTGCCATTCCTGGTGCAAAAATAGATGCTGTATTCGATGCGCTTATCAATCGTGGTCTAGTTCAACACTTCTATGGTCGTGTCGGATCATTTAGAAACCAAACGGGTGACAGATTGTTACACAAAGCGAACTTAATTATTTCTATTGGTTATGACCCTATCGAATATGATCCAGTCTATTGGAATACCAATAAATGTGCTACGACTAGTTCACATAGACGATACTATCGATGTAATAGACAGAGATTATCAACCTGATATAGAACTTATCGGTGACATTTCTGCAACTTTAAAATGTATTTACGATGGAAATCCGAAAGTAAGAATTTCAGAAGAAAATCTATCTTATCTAAAAGAGCTTCAAAAAGAAATAGTAAAACGTGATGAACCTCCTAAATCAAAAATTAAAGATCGACTTCATCCTTTAGAAATTATTCAGCAAACTCAAAATACAGTATCTGATGGCACTATTGTTACTTGTGATATTGGATCTCATGGTATTTGGTTAGCTAGACATTTTAGATCTTACGAACCTCATCATTTACTTTTCTCTAATGGGATGCAAACTTTAGGTGTAGCTTTACCATGGGCTATAGCTGCAGGACTACTTTATCCTAATAAAAAAACTTTATCTATTTCAGGTGATGGTAGCTTCCTATTCTCAGCGATGGAACTAGAAACTGCTGTTAGATTAAAATCACCTATAGTTCACGTAGTTTGGAATGATTCATCATATAACATGGTTGAATTCCAATAAGGGATAAAATATGGGCGTGATTCTGCTGTACACCTTGGTCAAGTCGATATAAAAAAACACGCTGAATCTTATGCAGCAGTAGGTATTCGAGCGACGACAAAAGAAGAACTAGAAAAATGTTTAAAAGGAGCATTTAAAAAATTGAAGGTCCTATCATTATTGATGTAACTGTGGACTATAGTGACAACATCAAACTTGGTGAAACTCTTCAAGATAGCTATTTAAACTAATTTTATAAAGTTAATTTGAAAGTATAATCTTATACAATATGTAAAGTTCATCTCTTTACAAATGAACTACTAATAAAATAAATTTTTATAAAGTTAAATTTTTATAATATCTAACTTTTAAAATTACAAATATTAAGGAGAATAATTATGTTATATCAATATAGTACTATAGCAGCGCTTATGGATGGTGCTTTTAGTGGAACTACTACAGTAGAAAATTTATTACAACACGGTGATTTCGGAATTGGTACTTTTGAAGGCGTTGATGGAGAAATGATAATACTAAATGGCAAAGTTTACAAAACTGATAGCAGTGGAATTTCAACTCTTCAACCTAATGATGCAACTTCACCTTTTGCGAATATCACAAAGTTTTCAACTAATTATAAAACTGTAACCAATACTAATTTTGAAAAACTCTCTGAATCTATTGGAGAATATATTAATCCTAATTATTTTTATGCAATAAAAATAACTGGAGTATTTAAGAAGATGGATACTCGTTCTCCTAAAAAACATGAAAAACCTTATCCACCTCTTTTAGATATATTAAAAACACAAAGTATATTTAATTATACACATACCCGTGGTACAATTGTAGGATTCTTTTCTCCAGAATATACCCAAGGAATAGGGGTTGGATGATTTCATCTTCACTATATAAGCGATAATCGTACTCAAGGTGGTCATATATTTAACTTTGATATCAATGACGCTACTATTGAAGTATCTAAACCACTAAACTTCAAACTTGAGTTACCACAAAGTGATGAATATAAAGCTGTTAGTATTAACTTAAAAACATTACATAGAGAAGTCCATGATGCTGAAAGTTCTCGTTAAACTTTCCCCCAAGCAAGTAATCCTTGCCTGGGGGAATTATTCTATACATATATTTATCGAATAATATATAAGAAAGCAACTAGAAATCTAGTTGCTTTCTTCTTTTAAATTATTTAGATTTTTTCTTAGGTGCATGGATACACATATCTATACAGTCAGCCATTGCTTCATATAAAGCCTCTGAGTATGTTGGGTGACCGTGGATAATATCCATAACATCATCAATTGTCATTTCTGTTTGAATTAGAGTTGAACCTTCATTAATAATTTCGGCTGCAACTGGTCCTACGATGTGGATACCTAAGATTTCTCTGTATTTAGTATCCATAATTACTTTAACGAATCCTTCTCCGTGGTTAGATGCTAATGAACGTCCGTTAGCTCCAAAGTTGAATCTACCAACTTTAACATCATATTTTTCACGAGCTTGGTCTTCAGTTAAACCAACCATTGCGATTTCAGGGTGAGTGTAGATTGCTGCTGGAGTAGCTTTAAGATCAACTTTTTTGTGGTGACCCATAGCATTTTCAGCTGCGATTTCTCCCATCTTGAACGCTGCGTGAGCTAACATTTTAACTCCGTTAATATCACCAGGAGCGTAAATTCCTTTAATAGAAGTTTCCATGTATTCGTCAACTTTAACACGTCCACGTTCCATTTCGAATTTATCAGCTAACTCTCCAAGACATGTGTTATCTGGAACACGTCCGATAGATAATAATACTTTGTCAGCTACGATATCTTCTTTTCCTTCTACTTTAACTACTACTTCATGACCTTTATCAACGATTTCTAATAATTTAGTAGATGTAAGAACTTCGATACCTTGTTTTCTGAATTGTTTTTCTAATGCTACAGAAGCATCTTTATCCATACCAGCGATTAGGCGGTCAGCCATCTCAACGATAGTTACTTTAGAACCAAATGTAGAGAATGCTTGTCCTAACTCAGAACCGATTACTCCTCCACCGATTACTGCTAAACGAGATGGTACTTCAGTGATATCTAAGAATTCATCACTTGTAAGAACTTTATCACTATCCATTCCTGGAATGTTAATTCTACTTACTTTAGAACCACCTGCTAAGATTACGTTATCAGCATCGATAGTTTCTTTTTCATCAACAACGATTTTCTTATCAGCTGTTAAGCGACCTACTCCGTTAAATACTTTAACTCCGTATGATTTTAGTAATCCTGCTACTCCACCAGATAGAGTTTTAGATACTTTGTTTTTAACTGCTACAGTTTGTTCCATATCAACTGTAAATGCATCATTTACAAGTTTGATACCACGATCTTTTGCAGAACGGATGTAGTTAATGATTTCAGCATTGTGTAAGAATGTTTTTGTTGGAATACATCCACGGTTTAGACATGTTCCACCAAGTTCACGGTTTTCTACTAATGCTACTTTTCCTCCTAATTGAGCTGCTTTAATAGCTGCTACATAACCAGCAGGACCACCACCGATAACTGCTACGTCATATTCTCCACGACGTTCACGTTTTGGTAATACTTCTTCTGCTTTAGTTTCAGGTACTTTAACATCAGCTGCTACTTCTTTAACAACTTCTTGAGCTGCTGCAGTTGCTCCATCAGCTCCTGGTACTGCTTCACCAGGTTGTCCAATCCAAGCGATTGTTTGAACTACTGGTACAGTTGATCCAGCTGGGTGAAGAATTTTTAATAATGTTCCGCTTGCTTCAGCTTCAACTTCCATATTAACTTTATCAGTTACGATTTCAAGTAGGACTTCTCCTTCTTTTACTTCGTCACCTTCTTGCTTAAACCATTGTACGATTTCGCCTTCTTCCATTTCACTTCCGGCTTTTGGCATAATAACTTCTACTGCCATGTTATAATCACTCCTTAATACACTTTTCTATTGTTTTCTAATATATTATATTATCATTTAAATTAGTAATGATAGTGGATTTTCGATAGCTTCTTTCAATGTCTTCATGAATTTAGCTCCTTCTAATCCGTCAACTACACGGTGGTCCGCTGTTAATGTTAATGTCATAATAGGTCTTACTTTAACCTCACCATTTAATACTACTGGTTTTTGAACTGTAGCACTTACACCTAAAATAGCTGTATTTGGTTGGTTAATGATTGGTACGAAGCTTTTAACTCCATACATACCTAAGTTACTGATTGTAAATGTTGAGTCTGCCATTTCATCTGGTTTTAATTTACCAGCAAGAGCTTTAGTTGTAATCTCTTTAGAAGCCACTACAAGCTCTTTAAGACTCATCTTATCAGCACCTTTAATTACTGGTACCACAAGTCCACTATCCATACCTACTGCGATTGATAAGTTTACATAGTGATGTAGATACATTTCTTTTTCATCACCTGATAATGAAGCATTTACATATGGGTGTTTCATTAATGATTTAATTACTGCTAATGAAATAAAATCAGTAACTGTTGCTTTTTTACCTGTTTCTTCAAGAATCGCATCAACAACTTTTTTACGTAGTGCTAGTAATTCTGTCATATCAACCTCAACATTAACTACGAATGTTGGTGCACTGAAGTAAGATTCACTCATACGTTTAGAAATAACTTTACGCATTGGTGACATTGGTACAGTTTCAACAATTCCCCATTGATTTTCATTTGGTGCTTTAACAGATTTTTTACCTGGTTGAGCAATTTCTTCTTTTTTAGCTGGTTCTGGTTTTGGAGTACCATTTAGTACTGCAAGAACGTCAGCTTTCATGATTTTACCATTTGGTCCTGTTCCAGCAATACTTTCTGTATTGATTCCTTCAACTTGAGCAATACGTGCTGCAAGTGGAGAAATTTTAACTTTAGAGTTTAGTTTGTAATCAATAACATCTTCTTTATGAATACGACCTTTTGCTCCAGTTCCTTTAACTTTAGACAAGTCTAGTCCTTTTTCACGAGCATACGCTCTTGCTGCTGGTGTAGCACGAAGTCCAGAATAATCAATTACTTCCACTTCTTTAACTGGTGTGTGATCAACTTTTTTCTCAACAACAGTTTCAGCAGGTGCTACTTCTCCTGTTGAAGTTGCTCCAGGAATTGCTTCACCTGGTTCCCCGATCCATGCGATTGTTTGAACAACTGGAACAACATCTCCTGCTTGAGCTAATATTTTTAATAAAGTTCCGCTTGCATCAGCTTCAACTTCCATATTTACTTTATCTGTTACGATTTCTAATAGGACTTCACCTGCTTCGACATGGTCACCTTCATTTTTGAACCATTGTACGATTTCGCCCTCTTCCATTTCACTACCGGCTTTTGGCATAATAACCTCTACTGCCATGTTTTATTCACATCCTTCGCTAACTAAATTTTTATTTTTTATTTACAGCTTTTTTAATTGTTTCTTTGATGTCTTCTACATCAGGTACAACTAATTTTTCTAAGTTTTTAGCTGATGGAATGTGTGTGTCAGCCCCAGCTACACGGTAAATTGGGCTGTCTAAGAAATCAAAAGCATCACTTTCTGCGATACGAGCAACGATTTCTCCACCGAATCCACCAGTTTTGAATGAGTCGTGACATACAACTAATTTTCCTGTTTTTTGTACAGACTTAACGATTAAATCTGTATCTAATGGTACTAATGTAATTGGGTCAACTACTTCTACTGAGATTCCTTCTTCTTTTAGTTCTTCAGCAGCTTTTAAGCTACGCTCTAACATTCTTCCCCATGATACTAGTGTTACATCAGTACCTTCAGCTTTGATGTCACCTTTTCCGATTACACCAATTTTACCTACTTCTACTTCACCTTTACGTCCGAATAGAGCTTTTGGTTCGATGTAAATAACTGGGTTATTATCTCTGATTGCAGCTCTTAAGATTGAGTAAACATCTCCTGCAGTACCTGGTGCTACTACTTTAAGACCAGGAATGTGACAGAACCAAGCTTCTAGAGCTTTACAGTGTTGAGCAGCAGCTCCTGTACCAGCACCAGATGCACAACGATAAGTAACCGGCACTTGTACTTCTCCTCCAAGCATATAACGCATTGGCGCAGCTTGGTTAACAATTGCATCCATACCAATTGTTACAAAGTCCATGAATGTTACGTCTACGATTGGACGCATACCTACTGAAGCAGCTCCTGCAGCAGCTCCACAGATTGCAGCTTCACTGATAGGTGTGTCGATAACACGTTCAGAACCGAATTCTTCTAACATACCTACAGTAGTTCCGAAGTCTCCTCCGAAGATACCAACATCTTCACCCATTAAAAATACATTTTCATCTTCACGCATTTCGTGAGTCATAGCTTCTTTTATGGCTTCACGAACTGTCATAATTTTTGTTTCTTTAGTCATAACTATTAATCTCCTATTATATAAAATATTATTTAAATTATTTTAACCTAAAATATTAGTCAGCGTAGTTATCTTGGAATGCAATTGAACCATCAGCAAATGGTGATTCTTTAGCAAATTCTACAGCATCATCGATAGTTGCTTTTGATCTATCTTCGATTTCTTTTAATTCTTCTTCTGTAGCAATTCCATTTTCTAATAAGTAGTTTTTATATTTTACGTTAGGATCTTTAAGTTTCCATTCTGCTACTTCTTCACGACTACGGTATTTACCAGCATCTGAAGCTGAGTGTCCAAACCATCTATAAGATACTGCTTCTACTAAAACGGGACCTTTCCCACTTCTAGCGTGTTCAATAGCTTCTTGCATTGCATCATATACAGCTAACACATCGTTTCCATCCTCAACATGGATTCCTTTGATTCTGTATGAAGCAGCACGTTCAGTAATTTTTTCAACACGCATACATCTTTCTTGAGCCATTGAGATACCATATTTATTATTAATTACGTAGAAAATAAGTGGTAAATCCCAGTTAGATGCCATATTTAAGCATTCGTGGAAGCTTCCTTCGTTAGTAGCTCCATCACCCATACAGCAAATTACAATATTACCAGTTTTTTTCATTTTTTGAGCTAGAGCGGCACCAGTACTTAAACCGTGTCCTCCACCAACGATACCGTTACATCCCATGTTTCCTTGTTCAAGGTCATAAACGTGCATACTACCTCCACGTCCTTTACATTGACCTGTTTCTTTACCAAGGATTTCAGCCATCATACGGTCAATTTCAATACCTTTAGCAATTGTTTGACCATGACCACGGTGGTTAGAGAACATTAAGTCTGATTTTCTTAATGGATAAATAGCTCCAACGTTAGCTGCTTCCTCTCCTACTGAATAGTGAGTCATACCGTGAACTAAACCACGAGAGTATAGTTTACTTAACTCCATATCAAAATCTCTAATAAGGTGCATTAGTTCATACATTTCTAAATGCTCTTGTTTAGTTAAATCTTTTGATGTTTTTACCATAATAACCTCCAAAGTTTGTGTATATATTTATTAAATGTATATAAATTATGTTTTAATCATATATTACTATATTAATATACAATGTTTCTTAAAAAAAGTCAAATTTCTAGTTCCAATAAAATAACAATATTTATCTCAGTAATATTTTTAATGATTGTATTAATACACGAATACCCTGTCTTTAAACAGTTGTTTAGAATCTATATTTCTCACTCTATTTAACTATATTTTTTCTTATTCAAATAATATAAACTCTAATACGTTTTTTATAAATACAGCATGTATTTTTCATCATTACTTATATTCTAAAATATATATTTTGATAATATATATCAATTATTAAGATTCTAATAATTTACAATTAATTTATTTTTAAAGCGTTTTCTAGTTATTTTTCAGAATTTTTTTATCTGAAAATTGAACTTAATTAATCATTTTTAGCAAACAAATAAACTTTTTTTCATAAAAATAAGCAAATTTCTTGCAAAAAAATAGCTTTCTAATGTATATTCTGTCTATACATATTTTAGGAGGTATTATAATGATTCTTAATACTATTTGGGAACAACAGTATAATCCTATGGGTAATATTTGGTTATCTGCGGGTGTAGCTGCTCTTCCTATAGTTATATTTTTAATTTCATTAGTTGTTTTTAAACTAAAAGGCTATACGGCTGGTGGACTAAGTATTCTTAGTGCAGCAATTGTAGCTGCTCTTTGTTATAAGATGCCTGTTGATAAAATTGCAGGAGCTGCAGAACAAGGTATCGTTTCAGGTCTATGGCCTGTTGCCAGTATCGTACTAGCTGCAATATTCTTATATAAATTAACAGTTAAAATGGGATTCTTTGATGTAATGAAACAAAGTATCTCATCTATTTCACCAGATAAAAGAATTCAAGTGCTTTTAATTGCATTTTCTTTTAACGCATTCCTTGAAGGGGCAGCAGGATTTGGTGCACCAGTTGCCATTACAGCTGCAATTTTAGTAGGTTTAGGTTTCAAACCATTGCAATCTGCTGCAATATGCTTAGTTTCTAACATTGCCGGCGGAGCGTACGGTGCAATGGGGATTCCTGTTACTGTTCCGGCAACACTTACTGACCTTGATGCATTAACACTAGGTAAAAATACATCATTGGTTTTAGTTTTAGTTACGATTATCGTTTCGTTCTTGATCGTATTTATGGTTGATGGATTTAAAGGAATTAAAGAAACGTTCCCTGCTATTTTAGTATCAGGTGGATCATATGCAGTAACTCAATTTATCTTCCTTAACTTCATAGGACCAGAACTTGTTAACGTTTCTTCAGCTATCGTAAGCTTACTAGCATTAATCATATTTCTAAAATTTTGGACACCAAAAAATATATTAGGTACTGAAGCAAAAGAATTAACTAAAGAAAATAATGGCTTGACTGCGAAAAAAATTGTTAGAGCTTGGACACCATTTATTTTATTAACATTATTTGTTACAATCATAAATCTTGGTTTCTTCAAACAATTAATTCAAGCTGCAAACCCTAAAACTGGTCAAAAAGCAGGTGCGTTAAATTCATTAATATTTAACTTTCCATACTACATCGATGGTTCAGTAGCTCGTGTTGCTCCTATCGTGAAACAATCGACACCAATTAAAGCTGTTTTTAGTTTTGCACCATTCACATCAACAACTACAGCAATACTATTAGCAGCTATAGTGACAATTATCATTTTCAGAGTGAAAAGTCGTATAGTCTTATCAACAATTAAAGAAACTGCTCTAGAGCTTTGGGCTCCGATATTAACAATTTGTTCTGTGTTAGCTTTCGCATATATTTCTACATATTCAGGAATGTCTTCAACACTAGGACTTGCTTTTGCCAACACTGGAAAAATATTCCCACTATTTTCTCCTATCTTAGGTTGGATTGGGGTATTCTTAACTGGTTCTGTTGTTAACAGTGGTTCTTTATTTGCAGGATTGCAATCTGTGACTGCGACCCAAATTGGAGTAGACCCATCATTGTTAGTAGCTTCTAATATTATGGGTGGAGCAATCGCTAAAATGATTTCTCCTCAATCAATCGCAGTTGCTGCAGCTGCTGTTGGTCTAGTTAACAAAGATAGTCAGATTTTTGCTAAAACTATAAAATGGAGTGTAATATTACTTATTCTTGCAGGAGTATTAAATCTTCTTATTACACTTAAATAACATAAAAAGAGTTCTGGTATTTCTCCAGAACTCCTTCTTATTGTTATGCTGCATGCTTATCGCAATGACATTCGCCAGTTTTGCAGTTTCCGCATTCGCAATCTTCTTTTGCATTATGACAGCCACACGCACAACCTTCTTTACACTCACATGTTCCTTCAACACAGTTTCCACATTTGCAATCTTCTACTGCATCATGACAGTGACAGTGGTGTTCACATTCACATCTACTCATCTTAATCGCCTCCGTATATTATTCTATAATTAAATTTTATTATGTTTTATATAACAAGTCAATAGATTCTCGTCTTAAGTAATTATTCCGATTTAAAAGAATATAAATCGGAATAGAATCGTTTTTTTATATCAAAAATTAAATCTATAAAACACCAATTAAATCAGTATTCCATCGATCTTCAATTCACTTTTTTAAATATTGTTATTCACTTATAACTGTTCCATCAGTTATAGTGATTTTATAACCATTAATATTTATTTTTCCTTTATTATTTAATTTTGAAATTTTTACATCTCCTATTGGATTTCAAAAAGTATCCTCTTCAACTGTTACCTCTACATTGTTTTCAACAGATTCACCTTCTTTTGATTATCTATGATATTAACAATTCCATTAAATTCAGTAAATCAGACAGTATTAAGTTTATTGTAGGAATACCGTCTACTTCAATTTTACAATCTAATTTTTATATACTTTTCATTATTTTCCTAAATTTTCGATGATTTATTATCACCCTTACTATTTTTTAACATTTTTATTCGTTAGTAATTTTACTAATTTTTTTTATTGACATATAAATCATCTCCTTAATTTCATTTTAAATAATATATTTGATAAATATATTATTTATCGAAAACTTAAAATACACTTTAGTCAACTTTAAATTATAATTAAAACTCAAATTTAGTTTAATTTTTGGTTAAACCTTAGTTTAATTATATATAGATTCTTATTTAATAAACATTTCAATATCTTTCACATATGTATTTTTTTATTTTTATATGCTATAATATAATTGAAATATATAAACTCTAAAATAATTCGTTATTATTAAATTCTTTTTAATCATAGGATTTTTAATAAGCTAATTATTATTTCAAAGGGGGATAGGATATGAAAAGTAGAAGTTATTTAATCATCAGCCTTATGTTGTTTGTCGCACTTTCAATAGTTTTTTTCGTCACAAAAAACAATATCTATTATTATTTAACTATACCAATACTTATTTATGCTAATTTTATGAGATATAATAGAGAAAAAGAAAAATTAACAATAAAAACAACTAAGATTCTTATTTTTTTAAAGTATGAGATTATAACATTTACCATAGCTTTTCTAACAATGTATTTACATTCATTTTTTACCAATACTAGAATATTTTCAACTGAATTATATCTTTTTATTACGACTATAATTTCTATGATTTTTCTTTTATTATATGTAATAATTTATATTAAGCGTACTCTTCTTATAAAAAAAATACTACGAAATAATAATTTTTAATAACAAAAAAGAAATCAGCTCATTATCGAACTGATTTCTTAACTTTTCTTACACTAAAATATTTATTAAATGACTCTTCTATGTCTTTTACAGCAACGACACTTAATAATAATAACGCTAAAATGAATATTCCTAGTATTAAAAACGATGGGTTTTCTACATAGTTTATATATGTTACGAATGGTAAACTTGAATAAAATCCTATCGTTAAACTTTTTACTATTATAGCAATAACTAATGTACAAAGAATCATAATTAAGAATAAATTCAACGATAAAGCGGCTAAACATCCAAAGAATGTTGCAACTCCCTTACCACCTTTAAACTTAAATATAATAGGTTTTATATGCCCAAGTAAGACTAACACAATACAAATATATATAATCTTAGGTTCTACATTCAATATCTTAAGCAGTATAACTACAAAAAATCCCTTAAAGAAATCTACCGCTAAAACAAATAAAAACGATCTAGGACCTAATACACGCCCTGCATTTCTTGCCCCAACATTTCCTGAACCTTTATTTGTAAATTCTTCTTTATAAATTTTTTCTAATAATTTTCCACCCATTACATTTCCTAATAGGTAAGCAATTATCGCGTAAATTACCATCGTAATCATAACTTTTCTCCTCTCTGAAATTTAACTTTTATCATTCTTATCCCTTCACTTAGAAACATTAAGCATCCTAAAAAGAATGGAACAACATAATATGATAATCTATAAATTACAATTGTTGCACCTATAATTTCCGGATTAATCCCTAAGTTCTTAAGCCCTATTAACACTAATGTATCAAATGTACCTAATCCTCCAGGAATCATCGTCAGTAACCCTACTATTGAAGCTACTATTATGACTCCCATTATTTGCAATTCCTTATCCGCTACTAGACTGCCTGTGTAAAAATAAAGAATCACAAGTATAATCAGGGCTGCAAATACCCATTCTAAAAAAGAAATAATCGTCAATTTAACACTTAAATATCTATCAGTTCTTATTCTAGGTTTCTTTAAATTAAAAAATAGATACAAAGGTAAAAATAATGACATCAGTATCAATGAATAGTAAAAAATTCTATTATCAGCATATAGCGCCTGTCCTGGAAATACATTTAAAACCACAAAAATTGATAATAAACTTATACCCGAAAGCATTGAAATCAAAATCATCCCTATTGCAGTAACAAGAGTTTTTCCATTTTTTGTATACGGCTTATACATATAATATCTAAGTCCGGCACCTATAAATCCACCAAAACCAAGAACCATATTAAGCGTATTAGTCATAAAACTAATTTTAAAAATACGAAATGAAGACATGTTCTTAGTAATATTAATAGCTTTCAGAACAAAATAATCATAAAGACATAAAATACTTATACCTAATAGCCCAAATAATAATACTACTATAAATTTTACTTTCCCTATATCTAAGGTAAGCTGATGTATTTTCTTAAAATCTAAACTAATAATTTCTTTTTTAAAATAGGAAAAAATCAAATAAAATATCAATAATCCTAAAATTATTTGAACTATATTTTTCAAATAATTAAAAGATCTTGTCTCAGTAATATTTTTCATTCTTCTTTTCCTTAAATAATATTTATCTACTTTATATTATCATTTTATAACATTTTTTTCAACACAATTAATTATTTAAACTTTCAACTATATGAGGATGACCCAAAAGGTCTAAGTTTAAAAAAGTATGTATGATAACTCATAAACGCAGAGATTTATTGATATTTAAAATTACTTTTATATGAGTTTTTTATATATCTAATAACCTTTACGAGGGCATATTAATGAAATCACGATTTTCTAGCTACTACCAAATATTACAGCAAAGAAAAGGTGTCCTTTTCTTTGCTGATTTATATAATTATTACTAAAGTTTTTTAATTAATTCTGTCGTTAAAATAGATGAATTTACTGCTGCTATTTGTAAAAATTCATCAAAGGTAACACGAGTTCCTTCTTCTGCCTTATCACTTACACTACGGCAAACAATAAATTTTGTCCCAAACTGATAACAAGTTTGAGCAATTGCTGCTGCTTCCATTTCAACTACTTGCATATTTGGAAAATTTTTCAATATTCCTTTTTTTAATTCTTTATTAGAGATAAATGAATCTGATGTTCCTACTAAACCAAAATGAATATTATGATTCGGTAAATTAATTTCAGATGCCAGTTTTTGTAATTTTTCATCGCTCTTGTATACTGCTGGCATTTGTGGCACTTGACCAATTTCATATCCAAACTCTGTCGCATCAACATCAAAATGTCTTACTTCAGTTGCAACAATCATATCTCCAATTTCCATATCACCTTGCAATGCACCACATGTACCTATATTAATAACATACTCCGGTTTGTAGTAATCTAAAAGTAAAGTTGTAGCAATAGCAGCATTAACTTTACCAGGTAAACTTAACATTAGAACAATATCACGTTCTTCATATTTACCTTCATAAAACTTTACATGTGCTATTTTTTTCTCTTGTAGATTCTCTATCTTTTCTTTTATTATAGCCACTTCTTCTGGCATCGCACCTATTAATGCTATCATAATATTACTCTACCGCTAAAATTTTAATATCCATTGAATCTTCTGGACCTGTAGGTAATGATACTTTCGCAACATCCCCTACTTCTTTTCCTAATAAAGCTTGAGCTACAGGAGATTCATTTGAAATTTTATATTCAAACGGATTAGCTTCTGCACTACCTACAATTTTGTAAGTTTCAGTTAAACCATCTGGTAGTTCTTGATAAGTTACAGTATTACCAAGACGAATTGAAGTTGACTTTTCATCTAATTCAATAATAACCGCATAACGAATCATTTGTTCCATTTCTAGAATTTTACGTTCGATATGACCTTGCTCATCTTTTGCTGCATCGTATTCAGAGTTCTCAGATAAGTCCCCAAAACTACGTGCAATTTTAATTTTTTCAATTACTTCTGGACGTTTTACTTTTTTATAATGTTCTAATTCTTCTACAAGTTTGTCATAACCTTCTTGGGTCATTTGATATTCTAATTTTTCTTCTAAAGCCATAGTGATACTCCTTTTTTTAGTCTACTCTATATTATATCGTTTTTTTTACTATTTTGCTAGTAGCGATTTGATTTTTGTTATTAAAATGTCAATCGCTATATCATTATATCCACCGTCTGGAACAATAATATCGGCATATTGTTTAGTTGGCTTGATATATTTCTCATGCATAGGTCTAACCGACACTAAATATTGATTAATTACAGATTCTACAGTTCTTCCACGTTCATTAATATCACGTAATAAACGTCTTAAAATACGAAGATCACTTGGTGTATCGACATAAATTTTAATATCCATTAATTCACGCAGTTTTTCTGAATAAAGACCAAACATACCTTCGATAATAATTACATCTTTAGGTTCTTGGTGTTTTTGTTCTTTGCTACGAGTGTGATTTACATAATCATATACTGGAAGTTCAACAGCTCTTCCTTCGATTAATTCTAATAAATGATTGTAAAGTAACTCATTATCAAATGCATTAGGGTGATCATAATTTGTCTTAACTCTCTCATCCATCGTCATATGACTTTGATCTTTATAATAATAATCTTGCTCGATTAATGCAACTTTATCTTGAGTTAACTCGTCTATAATTCTTTTAGTAACAGTAGTTTTTCCACTACCGCTTCCTCCAACAATACCGATAATTTTTGGTCTATCTGTAGCCATTAGCGTCCCATTTCCTTTCGCATCATATTGCTTTTAAATACTCTAGAGTCCAATTTTGTTCTAATAATTTGAAGTGGATGTCTTGCTGCATCTAATAATTCTCCATCTTCATCATAAATTTCACCAATAACTTGCCTAAATGTATCAATTTCCGGTCCAAAGAATTCAACTTCTTGACCCGTTTTAAAGAAGTTACGTTGTTGAATTGTTGCAATTTGAGTTTCTTCATCGTAGTGAAGTACTTGACCAACAAAATCATAATTTGTTTTCTTACCACCCTCATTCCCAAACATTTGTTCAGTATATTTAGGTATTTCATAGAAAAACGACATTGCAGTATCACGATTAGCACATTTATATAGTTCTAGTTTATATTCTGGTGTCATCTTGAAGTTATCTGGATCTGCACAGTAATCATCAATCAGTTTTCTATACACACTCGCAACAGTCGCAACATAGTGAATTGATTTCATACGACCTTCAACTTTTAACGAATCAATACCTAATTCAATAATCTCTGGTACTGCTTCGATTAAAGTTAAATCTTTAGGGCTCATTGCATAAGGATTTGCCCCTTCATCAAATAATTTAGTATCTTCGTCAGTTCCTTCTTCATAAAGATCATAATTCCAACGACATGATTGACAACAACCTCCACGGTTACTATCACGTGCCGTCATATAGTTACTTAAAGTACAACGTCCAGAATATGCTATACACATTGCTCCGTGTACAAACATTTCTATCTCAACATCTGTTTTTTCACGAATTTCTTTAATTTCTTCATATCCTGTTTCACGTGCTAATACAACACGATGTACTCCTTCACTTTCCCAATATCTAACTTCTTTATAGTTTGAGATAGATTGCTGAGTACTAATATGTACTTCTACTTTTGGAGCAACAGTCTTACATCTTTCAATAATATACGGATCTGCAACGATGATTCCTCTTACCCCCGCATCTTGAAGTGCCATTAAGAACTCATCTAATCCTTCAAAGTTCTCATCATGCGCAATAATATTCGCCGTAACATAAATATCTGCTCCATATTTTGCTGCAAACTCACAACCTTCTTTGATTTCCTCAATTGTAAAATTATCTGCATTACTACGAAGTCCAAATTCCTGCCCACCTAAGAACACAGCATCCGCTCCGTAATGAATAGCTATTTTTAATTTTTCTAAGTTTCCTGCTGGAAGCAGTAATTCTGGTTTCTTTGTTATTACTCTCTTGCCGTTTCTAATTTCTGAAATATTTGGTATTGCCATAAGTTAAGGTCACATTCAAGTATGACCCATCCTCCTTGTCTTTTTTATTAGGTTTTATATAGGAAACCTTGTCCCCTTTTCAAAATCCAAAAATATAATTAGTACATAGTTTTCTTGTAGAAGAATCCTAGATCAACTTCTCTATATTTCGGTTTAATTCTCTCTATATCATTATAGAAATCTTGTTTTTCATCTTCATATGCTTCTTTATCTTCGTAATAAAGATCGATAGCATCACGATAAATCGTTACTACTTCTGTAATGTAATCTTCGTCTTTTAAGACACCCTCTATTTTGAATGCAGATACTCCTGCTTCAATTAGACGATCTAACTCTTCAATTGCACAGATGTCATTTGCACTCATAATGTGCGTCCCATTAGAATCTTCGAAAATTGGGTAACGTTCATTTCTATCTTGGCTATATAGGAATAGTTTTTTCGAATTGCTATATTCTTCGATATATTTTTCTTTATTGCTATACATGAAGTAATTATCAACTAATTTTCTTACTGATTGGAACATGCAAAGCATCCCTTGTACTTGAACTTCAATCTCATACTCACTTTTTCCAGTGATTTCAACGATCTCATCAATAGTTAATTCTTTTGAAAGACATGTTCTATATGCTCCACGTTTTCCCCAGTAATTACAAGAAAATGAATTCGTAGCTAATGTATGTGGATCCCATTGAAGTTTGAAATCAAGATTTTCTTCTCTTAAAATTGTAATAATTGTTGGTTCTCCATATATTAAAGCATCTACATTTAATGTTGATAAATAATGTAAATAATCAACTAAGTCATCGATATGCTCATTATGGAATATTGCATTTACACTAACATATGCCTTTTTCCCTGCTTGATGAATAATCTCAATAGCTTTTTTTAATTCATCTCTTTTAAATTCACCAGCAAGACGTAATCCATATTTTTCTTCACCTATAACGAAACTATCAGCTCCTACGTTTATAAGTTCATAAATATGATCTATACTTTTCGGTGTTACAACTAACTCTACTGTCATTTTTTATCCTTTCTTAATAAAATCTACTAACTCAATAGCTTTATAATTTTATTTTCTCGTTGTTATAGTTATCCCATCTCCAAACGGTAATATTACACTTTCATAGTTTTCATGTTTTAATAACCATTCATTGTAATTATTAATTTTTCTAGAAAGTTGTTTTAAATCTCTACTGTGCTTAATAATACTTGGATCTGCAACCATTCCTTTGAACAGCACATTATCCGTAATAACTACAACATCTTCAGCAAAATATGGTTCATATAATTCAAAAAACTTTCTACTTTGGCTTTTGGCTCCATCAATGAATACTACATCATAAGGTGCATTTGCTACAACTTCATCTTGAAGTTCTAATGCATCGGCATGAAGCAATGTTATTTTATCAGTAAGATTTCTCTTTTCAATATTGTTTTTTGCTTGGTTATACATCTTATCATCTCGCTCAATAGTAGTAACATCACATCCTATTTTTTCCGCCAATTTGATAGAAGTATACCCAATAGCCGTCCCAATTTCTAACAAATTCTTAGCTTTCTTTATTTTCAGCATTTGAATTAAAAATCTTATTCCGATCTTATCGATAATTGGAACTCTATTTTTTTCAGCAAATTTTTCTAATTTTAAATAAAATTCATCAAAATCTTCTAACAAATCTATAACATATAAATCATCTTTTGATTCTATCGCAACCATGTTTACCTCCATATTTATACATCATTATATATTACCATATAAGTTGGTATAAATGCAATTATAAAGAATAAAAAAGAGAATAACCTAGTACAAATAATTTCTAAAAAATCAATTACACTAGGTTATTCCTCATACATGGTTATATCTCTTAAAATTAACTATTTTATTTCTTTAATCCCTTTCTTATAAAGTCTACAGAAACATAGACTAGATATAAAAATACAAAAAAAACAATAACACTCGCAACCGGACTAGTAATTGCCTTACCAAAAAAATCTACAAAATCCATAATTCACATCTCCTTTTTTTCTACTTTATCATAATACTATCAAATACATTAAAAAATAAATTACAACTAATATCTCTCCTTTATATTTTATAACCTATTTTTTATTAATTTCCCCCTTTATTTTTGTACCTATGAATAGTATTCTTCTTAATAAATGTAGCCAATATTTTTTACTAAATTATACTAAATTAAGTAAACGATGTCAAAATATTCCAGAAAAAAAAGAGGCTAACGAAGGTCAACCTCTTTATTAAAATCTTATTTTTCTAAAGCTTGAACAGCTGTAATTAATGAAAGTTTATATACATCTTCTGCATTACATCCACGAGATAGGTCATTCACAGGAGCGTTTAATCCTTGTAAAATTGGTCCTACAGCTTCAAATCCACCTAGACGTTGTGCAATTTTGTATCCAATAT
>NZ_CAURMG010000017.1:0-37968 GCF_963525875.1 uncultured Gemella sp.
ACATCCACTTG
The DNA here is from genome assembly GCF_963525875.1 of uncultured Gemella sp. Taxonomy (GTDB): domain Bacteria; phylum Bacillota; class Bacilli; order Staphylococcales; family Gemellaceae; genus Gemella. The sequence continues at coordinate 12 of NZ_CAURMG010000017.1, forward strand.
TCTAAAATAAATATATATGTGTCCAGAATTTTGGGTACACATCAAAATCGATTTTGTAAAGTCACCCCCCACACAGTTTATTAGATATCTAAAAAGCTTTTTTATAAATCGAATTTAGATATTAATAAATCACTGTGTCTAAAAGTTATCATGTAAACTTTTTTTAAAATCCAGTCCTTTTAGGTCTGATCTTTATTTAACTTTTATTATTCTTCTTCGTAAACTTCTTCTTTCGCTGCTAATGTAACAGTTGCTACTTTTTGATCATCAACAAGATTAATTACTTTAACACCTGTCGCTGTTCTTCCAAGTGTACTGATTGTTGAAACATCTATTCTTATAATTATTCCTTGATCAGTCATAATCATTAAATCTTCATTTCCAGCGATTGATTTAACAGCTACAATCTTACCTGTTTTCTTAGTAACTTTTGCTACTTTAACACCTTTTCCTCCACGGTTAATTACATTAAATTCCGTAGATTTAGATATTTTACCAATACCATTTTCTGTAACTGTTAAAATTTTCTTAGATTCATCGACTACTTCCATACCTACTACATAGTCATCTGGAGAAAGTGTGATTCCTTTAACACCACGACTTACTCGCCCCATTGTACGAACTTTTTCAGCATTAATTCTTATTGCTTGTCCATTCGCCGTAACTATCATAATATCTTGATCATCTGTGATTCTTTGAACATCGATTAATGAATCGTCATCATCTAGTTTAAGGGCAATCTTACCTTTCTTAAGAATACTTGCGTAATCTCCTAATTTAGATTTCTTAATGACACCGTACTTAGTTGAGAAGATTAGGTTCGTATCTTCTTCTTGTAAATCAGATATTGCAATAATAGAGTTTACTTTTTCTTCTTTTTCTATTTCTAATAAGTTAATAATAGGTATACCTTTAGATTGACGGCTCATTTGATTAATTTCGTAACCTTTAAGAGTATAAACTTTACCTTTATCTGTAAAGAATAGGATATGATCATGAGTTGAACAACTTAGCATGTAGGCTACATTATCTTCATCATTTGTAGTCATTCCATTTACTCCACGTCCACCGCGCCCTTGTGATTTATAAGTACTTGCAGCAAGACGTTTAATGTATTGGTTGTGAGATAGAGTAATTATGATTTGTTCTTGTTCAATCAAGTCTTCATTTTCAATTTGATCTACTTGTCCTTCGATAATTACACTACGACGTTTGTCTCCGAATTTTTCCTTAACTTCTAATAACTCATCTTTAACGATTTGAATTACTCTTTCAGGTTTCGCTAGTATATCCTCTAAGTCAGCAATAAGTTCCATAAGCTTACTGTATTCTTCTTCAATCTTATCACGTTCTAAACCTGTAAGTCTTTGTAAACGCATATCTAAAATAGCTTGCGCTTGAATTTCAGTTAATCCAAATTGATCAATTAATCCAGCTTTCGCTTCTTCAGCAGTTTGAGAACCACGAATTAAGCTGATAATTCTATCGATATTATCTAACGCAATTCTTAAACCTTCTAATATGTGGGCGCGAGCTTGTGCTTTTTTAAGATCGAACTTAGTTCTTCTTACTACTACTTCTTTTTGATGTTCTAAGTAGTAATAAAGTACTTCTTTAAGATTTAATAACTTAGGTACTCCGTTTACAAGAGCAATCATATTAACACCAAATGAGCTTTGTAATGGTGTTAATTTGTATAAATTATTTAAAATTACATTACTATTTACATCACGACGTAATTCTATTACAATTCTGATACCTTTTAAGTTACTTTCATCACGAAGGTCTGTAACTCCTTCAATTTTTTTATCGCGAGCTAATTCAGCAATTTTTTCAACTAATTTGGCTTTATTAACCTGATAAGGAATTTCTGTAATAACGATTCTTTCCTTACCGTTTTTCATTTGTTCAATTTCAGTTTTACCACGCATAATTACAGAACCGCGTCCTGTTGTGTAGGCTTTAACTATTCCACTACGTCCTAATAAGAACGATCCTGTTGGAAAATCCGGTCCTTTAATTTTAGACATAAGTTCAGCAATAGTTATTTCAGAGTTATCAGCTAATGCAATTACTCCATCAATAACCTCACCTAAATTATGCGGTGGAATATTAGTAGCCATACCAACCGCGATACCACTACTTCCGTTAACTAATAAGTTAGGTATTCTTGCTGGTAATACTTTAGGTTCTTGCTTTGTACCATCATAATTATCTTGCATATCAACTGTATCCTTGTTGATATCACGTAGTAACTCAGAAGCAATTTTACTCATTCTTGCTTCCGTATAACGCATTGCAGCAGCACCATCTCCATCAATAGAACCAAAGTTCCCTTGACCGTCTACTAAAGGATATCTACTGTTGAAATCTTGTGCTAAACGTACAATTGTACCATATGTTGCAGAGTCACCATGAGGGTGATACTTCGCCATTACTTCCCCTACAACGAAGGCACTTTTTTTGTAAGGTTTATCATATGTTAACCCTAAATCATTAAAAGCATAAAGTATTCTTCTATGAACTGGTTTTAACCCGTCACGTACGTCTGGTAAAGCACGTGATACAATAACACTCATTGAATAATCTAAAAATGAATTTTCAATTTCAGTTGTTATGTTTCTTAAGGTAATATTATTTTTATTATCTTCCATGTTCTATCCTTTCTTTCTAAATGTCTAAGTTAATAACATTTAGCGCATTGTCTTCGATAAATTTACGTCTTGGTTCTACTTTTTCACCCATTAATGTGTCAAATGCAGCATCTGCTCTTTGAGCATCATCAACACTTACTTGGTACATTAGACGATGTTCTGGATCCATTGTTGTATCCCATAGTTCTTCTGCATTCATCTCTCCAAGACCTTTATATCGTTGAACTGTATACTTTTTATCTCCAGCATGTTCTTCAATATTTTGTTTAAGTTCTTCTTCTGTATGGCAGTATATTTCTTTCTTACCTATTTTCAATCCATATAGAGGTGGTCTTGCTATATAAACATATCCTGCATCAATTAATTCTCTCATATATCTGAAGAAGAATGTTAATAATAGAGTTCTGATATGACTACCATCGACATCGGCATCGGTCATAATAACGATTTTGTGATAACGAAGTTTATCAATATTTAATGTTTCACCAATTCCCATACCAATAGCTGTAATTAACGAACGAACTTCATCGTTAGCTAGTACTTTATCAATTCTTACTTTCTCTACGTTCAGAATTTTACCTTTAAGCGGTAAAATAGCTTGGAATTTACTATTACGTCCAAGTTTTGCACTTCCTCCCGCAGAGTCCCCTTCGACTAGGAATAATTCACACTCAGCTGCATCTTTACTTGAACAGTCTGCAAGTTTACCTGGAAGATTAGTAAATTCTAATGCATTTTTACGACGTGTAGATTCACGAGCTTTCTTCGCTGCGATTCTCGCACGTGATGCTTGAAGTCCCTTTTCAACGATTATTTTCGCTGTTTTTGGGTTTTCTAATAAGAATCTATCTAATTCTTCAGAGAATAGCTTGTTAGTAATAGTACTCATTTCTGAGTTACCTAGTTTAGTTTTTGTTTGTCCTTCAAACTGTGGATTTGGGTGTTTGATTGAGATAATTGCAACAAGTCCTTCACGAACATCATCCCCTGTTAAAGATTCTTTATCTTTAATAAGTTTATTCTTTTTACCGTATGCATTAATTATTCTTGTAAGAGCAGTTTTAAATCCACTTTCGTGAGTCCCACCCTCATGAGTATTAATATTATTTGCATAACTTAAGACATTATTTGAATAACCAGTATTATATTGCATTGAGATTTCTACTTCTTTACCTTCCATCTCACCATGCACATAAATAGCTTCATGTAGAGCGTCTTTATTTTCATTTAACATTTCCACATATTCTAATAATCCACCTTCATAACAGAAAGTTTCTTCTTTTTCTTGACCTTCTCTTTCATCTTTAAGAATTATTGTTATTCCTTTATTCAAGAAAGCAAGTTCTCTAATACGTGTTCTTAAAATATCATATTCATATACTGTTGTTTCTTGGAAGATTTCTGGATCTGCTTTAAAACGAATAGTTGTTCCTGTTCTGTCAGTATCTCCTACAACTGTAATCCCTTGAACTACATCACCACGTTCAAATTTCATACTGTAAATTTTACCATCACGATGAACTGATGCTTCTAAGTTTGTTGATAAGGCATTTACAACACTGGCTCCAACTCCGTGAAGACCACCAGATACTTTGTATCCACCGCCTCCAAATTTACCACCAGCGTGCAGTACTGTAAGAATAACTTCCAAAGCAGGTTTTCCTGTTTGTTCCTGAATATCTACAGGAATACCACGCCCATTATCCTCTACTCTTATCCAATTTCCTTTTTCTATTGCTACTGTTATTGTGTTGCAATATCCGGCTAAGGCTTCATCTATTGAGTTATCCACAATCTCCCATACTAGGTGGTGTAAACCTTTACTAGATGTAGAACCGATATACATACCTGGTCTTACCCTAACAGCTTCTAATCCTTCAAGGACCTGAATCTGATCGGCATTATATTCTTGTATTTGTTTATTTTCTACCATGATTTTTCCTTTCATTTTAGTAAATTTATAAATAAATTTTCTAGACTATTTCGCTAATATTTCCATTTTCAATTTTAAAAACTTTAGCTTTTTTCAATAAATCTTCTTTAATATCTGATATTGAAGGTGTCGTAATGAACGTTTGTACATTTTCATTAATAGCATCTAATAGTTTCAGTTGTCTATTTTTATCTAACTCACTTAGTACATCATCTAAAAGTAAGACTGGATATGTTCCCGTCTTTGATTTTAAATAGTTAATTTCAGCTAATTTTAACGATAATACTATACTTCTTTGTTGTCCTTGAGATGCATACATTTTTGCGTCAAGATCATTAATATAAAATTCTAAATCATCTTGATGTGGTCCAATTTTTGTACTTCCACGCATAATATCATCAAACGATTTCTTCATCATAACTTTTACTAAATTCTCTTCTGTAAAATTAGTATCATTTACATCTGTTATATTTAATGATTCCAACACTGAACTTTTGTACTTAATTTTTAAAGTTTCTTGCCCATTTGATATATTAAGCATATTATAATACGTTAATGCCGAAATTTCATGTACAAATGACACTCGCTCTTTAGTAATATACATTGCTACTTTGACAAGTTGAGAAGTAAGTGTTTCTAAATATGCTAGGGATATCTCATCTTTTGGATTCTTTCTCATATCTTTCAAATAAGAATTTCGTTGTTTTAAAAGATGTTGGTACATCAAATAATACTTGTGGTATACACGAGAAAATTGATAGAATTCTCTATTAATAAACTCTCGTCTTAGTGCTGGCGAACCTTTAACTATTTGCAAATCTTCTGGAGAGAATAATACTACATTTAACTCACCGACAAAATCTGTTAACTTAGTTTTTTTTAAACCTGCTATTTTAGCACTTTTACCTTTATTATTTATTCCTAACATAATATCTAGATTTTTATTATTTTTGTTAACTACACACGACATAGCTGTTGCAGTTTCTCCAAACATTATACACTCACTATCACTTTTCGTTCTATAGCTTTTCCCTAGTGCCAAGCAAAAAATAGACTCAATAATATTAGTTTTTCCATTCGCATTGTTTCCTACTAAAACATTAAGCGAGGGATGTGATTCTATATTCGCAGATAAATAATTTCGAAAGTAGAGTAACTTTAAACTCTTAATTTTCATTAATAATTATAAATTCATTTCCTTCTAATTTAACTACATCGTTTGAATATAATTTTTTCCCTCGTCTATTTTCTGATACTCCATTAAGCTCAACTTCTACTTCTTGTAAAAAATATTTAGCTTCCCCTCCTGAACCTATAAAGCCTTCTAATTTTAAAAATTGTGCTAATGTTATATATTCAGTATTAATAAAAACTTCTTTCATTTTACACCTCCTATGATATTTAAAAATGAAACTATGTGTATATAAATATATTTTATACATTATAATTATACCAAAATTTTAATTTTTTTTCAACAAAACGTCTTTTTTTTATTAATTAAAAATAGAAAATAACTATATATACCATATATTTTTCAATATTATTAAAAGTATAAGTTCACATAAATAACTTATTAAATTAATATGGAATTTATCTCCTTATATTTAAATTTTATTATAAAAAAAATAGTATTTTAATAATAAATTTTAATCTTCATCGAATTAAAAAGAAAACATTTTCACTTTTATCTTTTATTCAAATATTGTATAATTTAAATGAATAAATAACATTATTTTACAAATCAAGGAGGAGAATAATATGTTCAATATTAATAAGTTAGAAAAAATATTAAATCAAAAGATAATATCTCTTGAAGAAACGAGCTATGGCGTATCTAATAAAAATTATATTATTACTACTGATACGAATAAATATTTCTACAGAACATCAAAAGATACAACAAAAATTGTCAATAAAGCAAATGAAAAAGAAGCTCTAACATTACTATCTTCCGAATCATATTTTCTTAAACCTGTTTATTTTAATAATGATAATCTTATAACTGAGTTTCAACAAAATCCCAAAACATTTCTTTCACAAAGAACACTGTCAAATATAGTTAGAATTTCAAAACTTTTAAAAAAATTCCACTCTAGCAAATTTCAAGCTAAAAATAAATTTGATCCGATATCTAAATTTATGGAATATTATGAACAACTAGATACTACTGAATATAATTTAGATAAATTTATGCATATTATAGTTGATTTCAAAAAAGTATATACACCGGATCGTCTTTGTCATAATGATTTAGTTGAAGGCAATTTTCTATTTACAAATGAAAAGCTATACCTAATTGATTTTGAATATGCAGGATATAATGACTATTACTTTGATATTGCAAGTTTTATATCCGAAAATAATTTAAACTACGAAGAAACTATAACATTCTTAAAATCATATTTTGTTGATGAGATATGCAATTTTAAAAAGCTAGACATATTCTTACAGTTCTGCGATTTACTTTGGTATACTTGGGCTACCTTATTATATGATAAACGAAATGAAGAAGTATACAACCAAATAGCTCAAGATAAGCTTTATAACCTTAAAAATCCTAGAAAAATAGTATACTAACAATTTAAACTTATTTTTTATCATCTCACCAGCATTCCAGTTTAATCGGTTTATATTTTATAAAACAAAAAAAGTTACCTGCAAAAATATGCAAGTAACTTTTTTAACTATTACTAATTATTTAGCTAAAGCTGCTTTAGCTTGTTCACAAATGCTTGCGAATCCAGCTGCGTCGTGGATAGCGATTTCTGATAACATTTTTCTGTTAATATCGATTCCAGCAACTTTAAGTCCGTTCATTAGACGGCTGTAAGATAATCCATTTAATCTTGCAGCAGCATTGATACGAACGATCCATAATCTTCTGAAATTACGTTTTGTTTGACGACGGTCTCTGAAAGCATACATTCCTGATTTCATTACTTGTTGCTTAGCAACTTTGAATAATGTATGTTTTGAACCAAAATATCCTTTAGCTAGTTTTAAAACTTTTTTACGGCGACGACGAGTCACAGTTCCACCTTTAACACGTGGCATATCTAATTCCTCCTTATGTATAACTTAAATAAGTATTTACGCTATAATTAATCTTCTTTAATATTATTTAACTAATAAAGTTCTAATACGTTTGTAATCACCACGAGATACTAATGAAGCTTTACGTAAGTGACGTTTTTGTTTAGTAGTTTTTCTTGAAAACCAGTGAGAAGTATAAGCACGGCTACGTTTTAATTTACCGCTAGCTGTTTTTTTCACACGTTTTGCTAAACCACGGTGAGATTTCATTTTTGGCATTATCAAATTCCTCCTATATTAAACCTTTATTTCTCTTTTTTTGGTGCTAGAACTAAGAACATACTGCGACCTTCCATTTTAGGTTTTTGTTCGACAGTAGCTATATCGCTAGCTTCGTTAGAAAAGTTTTCTAAAACTTTCTGTCCAATTTCTTTGTGGGTGATTGCTCTCCCTTTAAAACGAATAGAAACTTTAACTTTGTCTTCTTTTGCTAAGAATTTACGTGCATTTTTCAACTTAGTTTCAAAATCGTGTTTTTCAATTGTCGGAGATAATCTTATCTCTTTGGTTATTACGATTTTTTGTTTCTTACGTGCTTCTTTTTCTTTTTTCTGTTGTTCAAATTTAAACTTACCGTAGTTCATAATTTTAGCAACAGGTGTTTTAGCATTTGGCGCTACTAGAACAACATCTAAGTTCATACGCTCTGCGATTTGCATAGCTTCAGCCTTAGTTTTTACTCCTAATTGTTCTCCATTTTGACTAATTAAAAGAAACTCTTTCGCTTTAATACCTTCATTTACTTGTGCAGTATCTTTACTAATGATCAGCACCTCCTATTTATAAATTCATTAAATACTAAAAGCATTAAAAAAACTGAGTGCAAAACACCCAGCCTAAAATTCTACATTTCATCTACAGTAACCTGAACAATCTATATTGGCAGGTGAGAAACGGGTGCTTCTACTTTTGTATTCAACATTATCTATTTTACATACTTTTTATAGATTTGTCAATAGGAATATAAGATTTTTTTATATTCCTATTAACTTTTATCTATATTTGAATTAAATTAAGTCTAATTCTTCATGAAGTTCTTCTTCAATAGGTCTACTTAATTCATTATCTACTTCTTTTTCTAATTGATTTTCAACTTTAATATCAACATCATTATATCTTGGCATTCCTGTTCCAGCTGGAATTAACTTACCGATAATAACGTTCTCTTTAAGTCCCATAAGTTTATCAATTTTTCCTTTAACTGCCGCATCTGTAAGAACACGAGTTGTTTCTTGGAATGAAGCTGCTGATAAGAAGCTTTCAGTTTCTAATGAAGCTTTAGTGATACCAAGGATTACAGGCTTAGCTGTAGCCATGTTTCCACGTACTTCAAGAATTTTTTTGTTTTCATCTGTGAATTTATGAATATCAACTAATGAGCCTGGAAGTAATTCAGTATCACCAGCATTGATTACACGTACTTTTCTTAACATTTGACGTACCATAACCTCTACGTGTTTATCACTGATTTCTACCCCTTGCATACGGTAAACTTTTTGTACCTCTGTTAATAGATAGCTTTGAACAGCCTCTAATCCTGCAATTGATAATAGTTCTTTTGGCTCGATAGAACCTTCTGTTAAAGCTTGACCACGTTTAACTTTGTCATCTTCTTTAACTAACATACGACTAGCACCATAGTCTTGATATTCTCTTTCTTCTCCAATTTCACTTAATACGTAAATTCTACGTACGTGATTATTATCGATTTCAACTTTCGTAACTGTTCCATCTACTTCTGAGATTAATGCTTTACCTTTAGGATTACGCGCTTCAAATAACTCTTGAATACGAGGTAAACCTTGAGTGATATCGGCACCGGCAACCCCTCCTGTGTGGAACGTACGCATTGTAAGCTGTGTACCAGGTTCTCCGATAGATTGAGCGGCAATTGTACCAACTGCTTCCCCAACTTCTACTTTTTCACCTGTAGCTAAGTTTTTACCATAACATTTCTCACAAACTCCGTGACGAGAGTTACATGTAAATGCTGATCTGATAACAACACTTTCGATACCAGCTGCTTCGATTTCTTTAGCTGTATCTAATGTAATTAATTGACCATCTTCAACGATAACTTTTCCTGTCTCTGGGTGGACAACAGTTTCTTTACTGTATCTACCTTCAAGTCGCTCTTGTAAGCTTTCGATTTCATCTGTTCCATTTTTAAGTGCCGCTACTCTTAATCCACGTGATGTACCACAGTCGTTTTCACGAACGATAACATCCTGTGCAACGTCTACAAGACGACGAGTTAAGTATCCTGAATCGGCTGTCTTAAGTGCTGTATCGGCAAGACCTTTACGCGCACCGTGAGAAGAGATGAAGAACTCTAATACTGTTAATCCTTCTTTAAATGATGAACGTACAGGCATTTCCATGATACGTCCTGATGGAGATGCCATCAGACCACGCATTCCGGCTAACTGTGTAAAGTTTGACGCGTTACCACGGGCTCCAGAGTCACTCATCATGTAAATTGGGTTAGTCGCTGGAAGAGAGTCCATAAGTTGATCTTGGATGATATCTTTTGCTTTTGCCCATTGAGCAATTACGTTTTGATATCTTTCTTCTTCAGTTAATAGACCACGTCTGTATAATGTTGTGATTTTATCAACATTAGCTTGTGAGTCTGCTAAGATTTCATATTTGTTAGGTAGGACGAATACGTCACTTACCCCTACTGTAATACCAGCTCTTGAAGAGTATTTAAATCCTAAATCTTTCATTCTATCTAACATCATAGATGTTTCAGTAATGTGGAATCTATTAAAGATTTCAGAGATGATTTTAGATAAGAACCCTTTTTTGAATGGTGTTACAGCTTCTTTTTCTGCTATAAATGCTTTTAATCCACCTTCTGTTAAATCAGATGGTGATACGAAATATTTATCAGGAGTCGCAACTTCTAAATTATCTTTAGTAGGCTCATTTAGGTATGGGAATCCTTCTGGTAATATATCGTTGAATATTACTTTACCAATTGTAGTAACAAGTAATTTTTTATTTTGTTCTTCTGTGAACGTTGGATTATCAAATGATTTTGCTGCAATACCAACACGTGTGTGTAGGTGAATATATCCGTTTTGATAAGCAATTCTTGCTTCATCAGCGTCTTTGAAAATCATTCCTTCCCCTACTGCTCCAGGTCTTTCTAGTGTTAGGTAGTAGTTACCTAATACCATATCCTGAGATGGTGTAACTACTGGTTTACCATCTTTAGGGTTAAGGATGTTTTGAGCAGCTAACATTAGCATACGTGCTTCTGCTTGTGCTTCTTTTGATAATGGTACGTGAACGGCCATTTGGTCACCGTCAAAGTCAGCATTGAACGCTGTTGTAACAAGAGGGTGAAGACGAATAGCACGTCCTTCTACTAAGATTGGCTCAAATGCTTGGATACCAAGTCTGTGAAGAGTCGGGGCACGGTTAAGTAATACCGGGTGCTCACGAATAATATCTTCTAAGATATCCCATACATGATCTTCCATTCTTTCAATTTGATTTTTAGCATTTTTAATATTATTAGCTAATTCACGTTTAACTAATTCACGCATTACGAATGGTTTGAATAATTCAAGTGCCATTTCTTTAGGTAATCCACATTGATACATTTTTAGGTTTGGACCAACTACGATTACTGAACGTCCTGAATAGTCAACACGTTTACCTAATAAGTTTTGACGGAAACGACCATGTTTACCTTTTAACATATTAGATAATGATTTTAATGTTCTATTACCAGGACCTGTTACTGGACGACCACGACGGCCATTATCGATTAATGCATCAACAGCTTCTTGTAACATACGTTTTTCGTTTTGTACGATTAACCCTGGTGCTTTAAGTTCGATAAGTTTTTTCAGACGATTATTACGGTTAATTACACGTCTATATAAATCGTTTAAGTCACTTGTTGCAAATCGTCCACCATCTAATTGAACCATAGGTCTTAATTCAGGTGGAATAACAGGTAATACAGTCATAATCATCCATTCTGGTTTATTTCCAGAGTGTTTAAACGCTTCGAATACTTCGACACGTTTGATGATTTTAACAACTTTTTGACCTGATTTATAGTTACTTTCACTTAATTCTTTAAGTTCATTTTTAAGTTCTTTAAGTTCTTTTTCGATATCTAACTCAGCTAATAAGTCACGAATTGCTTCAGCTCCCATTTTAGCTACGAAAGAGTTTGCTCCAAATGTACTACGTGCTTCACGTACTTCACGTTCAGAAACGATTTGTTTTTTCGTGAAGTCAGTTTCACCTGGATCAATAACAATGTAAGAAGCAAAATATATTACCTCTTCTAATTGTCTTGGGCTAAGGTCAAGTAGAAGACCCATTCTACTTGGTATACCTTTAAAATACCAAATGTGGCTGACTGGGGCAGCTAATTCTAAGTGCCCCATTCTTTCACGACGCACTTTTGCCAAAGTAACGTCTACTCCACATTTATCACATTTAATGTTTTTATATCTAACTCGTTTGTACTTTCCACAAGCACATTCCCAGTCTTTAGTCGGACCAAAAATTCTTTCACAGAATAGTCCATCATTTTCTGGTTTTAAAGTTCTATAGTTAATAGTTTCAGGTTTTTTAACCTCTCCGTAAGACCAACTTCTGATTTTTTCAGGAGAAGCTAAACTAATTTTCATATATGCAAAATTATTTACGTCTATCAAGGAGCATACCTCCTTTATTTTTTTGTATAAAAGCCTTGAATAGTTCTTTGTGATTAATTGTAAAATTTATATTATTCTTCATCTGTATCGTCTTCTTCTACATCATCATACTCATCTGTATCTGACATTAAAAGACTTGCTAATGCTTGATATCCTGAAGTTTCTTCTTCGCTATCATCTTCATCTACATCTTCATATTCATCTGTATCTGAAAGAATTAAATTAGCTAAACTTTGATACCCTTCTTCAGCATCTTCATTTGAAGCTCCAACTTTTTCAGAAGCTTCTTCTGAATTTTCTTCATCATCATGGTTGTGATTGTGTGACTCATGGAAATCAATAGTATCTCCTAAATCAATGTCACCCATGTCAACTTCGTTATCATCATTATCCATTACTCTAAAGTCCATACCTAAGGCTTGAAGTTCTTTCATAAGCACTCGGAATGATTCAGGAACACCAGGACGTGGAATATTTTCACCTTTAACGATTGCTTCGTAAGTTTTCACACGACCATTAGTATCATCTGATTTGTATGTTAAGATTTCTTGAAGAGTATATGCAGCACCATAAGCTTCAAGTGCCCATACCTCCATCTCACCAAATCTTTGTCCACCAAATTGAGCTTTACCTCCAAGTGGTTGTTGAGTAACTAATGAGTATGGTCCAATTGAACGAGCGTGAAGTTTATCGTCAACCATGTGGGCAAGTTTAATCATATACATTACCCCTACAGATACACGGCTATCAAATGGTTCACCTGTACGTCCATCATAAAGAACTGTTTTGGCATCTTTAGCCATTCCAGCCTCAGCAACTGTAGACCATACGTCTTCATCACTAGCACCATCGAACACCGGTGTAGCTACGTGGATTCCTAATTGTTTAGCAGCCATACCTAAGTGTAGTTCTAATACTTGTCCAATGTTCATACGAGATGGAACCCCAAGTGGGTTTAACATTACATCTACTGGTGTACCATCTGGTAAATATGGCATATCTTCTTCTGGTAAGATATTTGAGATAACCCCTTTGTTACCGTGACGTCCAGCCATTTTATCCCCTACACGGATTTTACGTTTTTGAACGATAAATACTCGAACAAGTTCGTTTACACCATTAGGTAATTCTGCACCATCTTCACGTTTGAAGATTTTAACATCGGCAACTACTCCATCAGCACCGTGAGGTACACGTAATGAAGTATCACGCACTTCTTTAGATTTAGCTCCAAAGATAGCATATAATAATTTTTCTTCTGGTGTTTGTTCAGTTAAACCTTTCGGTGTAACCTTACCTACTAGAATATCTCCATCTTTAACTTCCGCACCAATTCTAATAATTCCTCGTGCATCTAAGTTTCTAAGAGCATTTTCACCCACGTTAGGAATCTCACGAGTTATTTCTTCTGGTCCTAGTTTAGTATCACGAGCATCTGTTTCATACTCTTCTACGTGAATAGAAGTATAGACATCATCTTTAACAAGACGCTCACTCATAATAACAGCATCCTCATAGTTATACCCATCCCAGTTTACGAATGCTACTACAAGGTTTTTACCTAAAGCTAATTCTCCTTTATCCATTGATGGACCATCCGCAAGGATATCTTTAGGTTCTACTCTATCTCCAACTTTAACAATTGGTTTTTGGTTGTAAGCTGTAGAGTGGTTAGAACGTACGAATTTGTGAATTACGTATGTATCTAAGTCGCCTTTAATCTCTTTACCTTCTAGTGTTTCAATACGACGTACTTTAATTTTCGCTCCATCTACGTATTCTACGATACCAGGATATTTAGCAATAACAGCCGCTCCTGAGTCACGTGCTGCAAGGTGCTCCATACCTGTACCAACAAATGGTGCTTCCGTAATCATTAGAGGTACTGCTTGACGTTGCATGTTTGCTCCCATTAGGGCACGGTTTGAGTCGTCATTCTCTAAGAAAGGAATACATGCAGTGGCTGCAGATACTACCTGTTTAGGCGATACGTCCATGAAGTTCATCATTTCACGAGGTTTAACTGTATTATCCCCTCTAAAACGACATACTACTTCTTCATCAACGAAGTAACCTTTTTCATCAACATTCGCAGTTGATTGTGCTACTACGTATTTATCTTCTTGATCAGCAGTTAAATATTGTACGTTTTCAGTTACGTATGGACGCCCTTCTGCATCAAATTCAACTTTTCTATATGGAGTCATAATGAATCCAAACTCATTTATACGTGCAAATGATGAAAGTGAGTTGATAAGACCGATGTTCGGTCCCTCTGGTGTTTCAATCGGACACATACGACCATAGTGTGAATAGTGAACGTCACGAACTTCCATCCCTGCACGTTCTCTTGTTAAACCACCAGGTCCAAGTGCAGATAAACGACGTTTATGAGTAAGCTCACTTAACGGGTTTACTTGGTCCATGAATTGTGAAAGTTGAGAACTTCCAAAGAATTCTTTAATAATTGCTGTAACTGGTCTTACGTTAATAAGTTGTTGTGGAGTGATTTCATTAGTATCTTGAATACTCATACGTTCACGTACAACACGCTCCATACGAGAAATACCTACACGAATTTGGTTTTGTAATAATTCACCAATACAACGTAGACGACGGTTACCAAGGTGGTCTATATCATCTACACGACCGATTAATTCAAATTCAAATCCATCGTTATTTCTACGGTTTCTAATTAATAATAGGTAGTAATTAATACTTGCTACGATATCAGCAATTGTTAATGTAAGAACATCTTTATTAGGTGCTCCATTACCAATTACATGTAATACTTGATCATCAGTCAATTCATCGATATCGAAGTCATTACCTACTTTTACTTGATTTACAACTTTGAATAATTGTAATTTTAAGCTATCACTTCCATCAAGACTTTCATTCATATCGAATTCAACTACGTTAGCTGTAGTTCCTAATTCTTCATAAATTCCATCAATGATTTCACGTGTTAATTTAGTGCCTTTTTCTACTAAAATTTCTCCTGTTTCTGTATCAACGATTGGTTCAACTAGAATTTGGTTTTCTAGACGTTCACCAACGTGAAGTTTGTTATTTAATTTATAACGTCCTACTTTAGCAAGATCATATCTTCTTGGATCGAAGAATCTACCGTGTAAAGTTGCTTTTGCAGTTTCTACGTTAGCTGGTTCTCCAGGACGTAATTTATCATAAATTACTTTTAACGCAGTTCCTGTGTCTAGGTTTTCATCTTTTTCTAAAGTATTTAGAAGTTCAGCATCCTCACCGAATAATTTTAGAATTGATTCATCAGACTCAAACCCTAGAGCTCTAATAAGTGTTGTTAAAGGAATTTTTCTAGTTCTATCAATGCGTGCATAAACTAGTCCTTTAATATCTTTTTCAAATTCCAACCAAGCTCCTCTGTTAGGAATAACAGTTGTTTTATAGGCATTTGGAATGTTTTTAACTTTTAATTTATCATCTTCTGTAAAATATACAGAAGGTGAACGTACTAATTGAGATACAATTACACGTTCAGCACCATTGATAATAAACGTCCCAGTTTCTGTCATCAATGGTAGTTCACCCATAAATACTTCTTGTTCTTTAATTTCGTCACGTTCTTTGTTAATTAAACGTACTCGCACTCTTAAAGGTGCTGAATATGTAGCATCGCGCTCTTTTGATTCATCAACATCATACTTAGGTGTCCCTAATTTATAATCGATAAATTCTAAACTTAATTTTTCATTATTACCTTCAATCGGTGATACATCTTTAAAAACATCTTTTAGACCAGTTTCTAAAAATTTATCATAAGATAACGTTTGAATTTCAATTAAGTCCGGTAAATCAATTACCTCTGATATTCTAGCATAGCTACGTCTTTCTCTGTGCTTACCAAATTTAACTTTTTGCAACTGTGTCACCTCTCAGCTTTTCTCTTAAAAACTAAAAAGAAAATATAAACATTTTCTCTTACTTACTTATATAATTTTGGTAATTCTACCTTGAAGAAAATAGAATTACTTGCAATATATCATTTTATCATAGTCATAGCAAGTTGTCAATTATTTTACGGCTTTCAGAATATAGTAACCCTTATTTTTCGTTACTACTTCTACCATTGAAAATGTATCTTCTAATAGTTTTTTACAACTAGCCATACCTTGTTTTTTTTGTATAACCACCCAAAGTTCTCCTTTATCATTTAGGTGCTCATAACTGTCTGTCATAATTTTATGTACAATTTTTTTCCCGGCTCTTATAGGTGGGTTTGTTAAAACTATATCAAAGTTTCCTTCAACATTATCGAAGGAACTACTTTCTAGTACTTCTACTTCATTCTCTATTTTGTTAAGTTCAATATTTTTTTTAGATAACTCTAAAACTCTATTGTTCACGTCTACCATAGTGAACCTAAAAGTCGGATATTGTTTTGCTAGGTAAATAGATATAACACCATAGCCACATCCAATATCTGCCACCTTAGCATTTTCTTTATCTGTAGCGAAACTTTCTAACATTGTTTTAGTTCCAAAATCTACACTCTCTTTAGAAAACACTCCATTATCTGTGTAAAACTTTAAATTCTCATTCGCTATTATTGAGTTAATAATTTTTTCACGACTTTCCGTCGTCGGATTATTTGTATAATAATGCTCCATAATAAAGACACCTCTTAAAATGAAAGAAAATAGTATATCCCATAGCTAGACACTTGAGATATACTATTTTTGTTATTATCATCGTATCAAATATTCTCAAATAGAATATTATTGTTTATTTACATCTATCTTTTTTATCTACTTAGAATAGAAATTATTTAACTTCTACAGTTGCTCCAACTTCTTCTAATTTAGCTTTGATTTCTTCAGCTTCTTCTTTAGAAACTCCTTCTTTAAGTGTTGCTGGCGCACCATCAACTTTTTCTTTAGCTTCTTTTAGTCCGTCTCCAGTGATTTCACGAACAACTTTGATTACTTTAATTTTTGAGTCTCCAGCGTTAGCTAAAACTACGTCAAATTCAGTTTTTTCTTCAGCAGCTCCAGCAGCAGCTCCACCAACTACAGCTACAGGTGCAGCAGCAGTTACTCCGAATTCTTCTTCAATTGCTTTTACTAAGTCGTTTAATTCTAAAACTGACATTTCTTTGATAGCGTCTAAAATTTGTTCTTTAGTCATTATAAATTTCCTCCGATTTTTAAATTATGTATTTTAATATATTTTTTTATTTATTAAGCTTCTTGTTCAGCTTTTTGATCTGCAACAGCTTTAACAGCTAAAGCAGTATTGCGCATTGGCGCTGTTAATACAGATAGTAACATTGAAAGTAATCCTTCGCGACTTGGTAATGTAGCGATAGCTTTAATTTCAGCTTGATCTGCAACTTTTCCTTCTATAACACCAGCTTTTAGTTCTAAGTTTTCGTGTTCTTTAGCGAAATCGTTTAAAACTCTAGCAGGAGCTACAGCATCGTCTGCTGAGAAAGCGAAAGCATTTGGTCCAGTTAGAACTTCGTCTAATCCTTCAATTCCTGCTTGCTCCATCGCACGACGAACTAATGAGTTTTTATAAACTTTAAAAGTTAAACCTTCATTACGCATGTTGTTACGTAATTCTGTTACTTCCGCAACGTTTAATCCACGGTAGTCAGCGATAACAACTGAAGAACTTGCTTTAATTTCTTCTGCGATTTGATTTACTAACTCTTGTTTTCTCTCAATAGCTTTTGACATTGAACTTCCTCCTAAGTAGATTTATCAATTTCAGTACCATTAAAAAAACCTTCTTGCATGCGAGAACATACAAAAAGGCACATAAGTTTCTTTTCGAATTTTGTCCTCGGTAGGTTAATTAAGGATTTCTCCCCCTACTGTCTACGGTACATTTTCAACTGACTTAATTATTCTAATATATAAATTTTTATTTGTCAATAGTTTTTTTAAAAAAATTTCAAAAGAATTCTAAATTAGTCATTTCTTCTATACATTACTTATTTAATCTACTTTTACAATATTCATCTATAGCTTTAGAAGTATATTCTGCTACCCCTTCTCCAAATTTATCTATATTATTTTTAAATTCTGGATTTTGAGAATATCCTTTTCCTATATACGAGAATACTTCTACACTGCAATCAAAAGCATACTTATTCATATAGTTATATAAATCTTCGACTTTCGATTGAACTTCTTTTTCTTCTATATTTAATCCATCTTGTTTATATTCAGCCATTGAACGAAAAACACTATTAAATTTCTCAGCAACAATATCTTCTTTACCATTCTGTCTTTTTTTAGATTCTTCTACTGTTCCTTTTCCATATTTTTCTATAGCTTGATCTTCGTATTTATTTAAATCTTCTTTTTTAAATCCATTAAATTTTTCTTCTATAGTCATTGTTTGCTCTCCTTTATATGTTTTTATTGTTTTTTCTATATTATGAAGAATTATTTCAAACTTTTCTTTTTCTTTTAATATTAAATCACGCTGTTGTTCAAGAATTTTTAAATTATCGATATCTCCTGCTAACATTTCTTTTATATCATTTAACTTAAACTTTAAACATCTATAAAATAGTATTTTTTGCAGTTTTTCTAGATTTTCATCAGTATAATCTCTATAACCATTATCTAACTTTTGAGGAATTAATAAACCAATTTCATCATAATATTGTAATGTCCTTGCACTTACTCCTGTGAGTTTTGCGACTTCATTTATTCTCATAATCGTCCCTCTATAATTTATATTATTTCACTAGTGATATTCTTATTATATACTATAACGTTACGTGAGAGTCAATAATTTATTATAAAAAAATCGCTAGGAAAATTCCTAACGATTATAAAATTATTATTCAAATACTTTTTTTAAATCTACAGCTTTATTTAAAGCTTCTGTAATAACTATACCAATTACCATCACGATAACTTGTGATAATAAAAGTGATCCATAAACAGCTGTGAATGCCTCAAACTCAAATGGTACTCTTGCTGAGTTTTCACCACTAAAGATAGCAATTTCGTATGCAATAATAGGCATACAAACAACTAAATAAATAATAATATTAACGATGTGTCTAGCAATTCTGTTTTTTACAAATTTAAAGACAAAAATACTGATTGCTAATGCTAACCCTGTTCCTAAAGTTCCAAAGAACACATCTACAATCCCAAGCGGACTAAAAATATTAGCAATTGCTACACCTAAAGTAATAGGGAACCAATATTTTTTACTAAACACTACTAATTGAGATAGTGATTCACTTATACGAAATTGAATTGCACCGTATGAAAATGGTGCGATAACTACTGTTAATACCACATATATAGCTGCTATTAACGCTTGAATAGTTAATACTTTAACTGCATTATTTTTCATTGTATCTCCTTATCTTGTTCAAGAGAAAATAAAAAAGTACTGATTTGAGAAACCAGTACTTTAGGTTTTTTTATAGATGGATCTCTCAAACATCTTTTATTATAATAAAGTCAGAAGACAAATAACCTTACCTATGTAAAATTAAATATCAACGTCATATATACTAACATACATTATAGTCATTAGTCAACCAAAATATAAAAAATTCTAAAAAAATAACTTACAGCAAAAAAAAAGTATAAAAATACCTTGCATTTACATTTTTAATATGTTAAAATGAGGTAGTTGTATCTAACAACACTTAATTCATTGTAATTAAGAATATTAATTAATATTTCTTAGTAATAAAAATACGAACCAGGAGGTGAATCGAATGCCAAACATTAAATCATCAGTATTAAGCGTAAGAAAAGATGCTAAAACAAACGCTGCTAACACAGCTAAAAAATCTGAAATGCGTACAGCTATTAAAAAAGCTAAAGTAGCTAAATCTGAAGGTGCTGCTAACGCTGCAGAGTTAGTAAACCTTGCTTACAAAAAAATCGATAAAGCTGCTAAAACTAACTTAATCCACAAAAACGCAGCTGCTAGATATAAATCAAACCTAGCTAAATAATTTTATTAACTACTCAGGCTTCTGAGTAGTTTTTTTATTTTCGTAGAAAAAAAGAAGAAGAACACAGGCATGAAGTCTACATTCTTCTTTAAAAATTAATTCTATCTATTACAATTTTTTACAATTCTTTCAACAGCTTCTTTTATATTTTCTGGATTAGTAGCTAGATTAATTCTAACATAGTTCTTATAACCTTTCCCAAACCAATCCCCGAAATCTATAGCTAATCCACATTCATCTTGTATAAATTGTTTCGTTGTTTTTCCATTTAAAACTTTTTCTATATTTAAAAATACTAGATAAGTACCTTCTAATGGATAAACCTTTATTTCAGGAACGTTTTTAGCCAATTCTTCGCAAAGTAGATTATAATTATATACTATTGTCTCCTTCAATCCTTCAAGCCATTCATGTCCTTCTTTATAACCAGCTTCAAGTGCTATTTGACCTAATAAACTTGGTTCAGCACCTAGATTTTCTTTACTGAATTTATCAAATGCCTTCCTAACATCCTCGTCTGGAATCAATAATGTTGCATGTACTAGTGATGCTAGGTTAAACGTCTTAGAACCAGAATTAGCTACTATTAAACGATTGTTATATCTACCTTCATCTAAGGCTAATGCTGAAATTTGTTTATGGTTCTCATATGTAAAATCTTGATGAATTTCATCTGATAATACAAACACATCGTATTTTTCACAAATCTCAAATACCCTTCTCTGCTCTTCTAATGTCCAAACTCTTCCAACTGGGTTATGAGGTGAACAATGAATATATAATTTAACATCATTTTCTCTTATCTCTTTTTCAAAAGTTTCAAAATCTATCTTGAATTTACCATCTTCTTCTAGTAAAGGAGATTCTACTAATTTTCTACCGCTATTTCTAATTGAATTAGCAAAAGGATAATACACCGGTGGCATAATAATAACCGAGTCCTCTATTTTAGTATACGCTTGAATCACCCATAATATTGCTTGAACAATTCCTGGGGCAAATCTAATCCATTTTTTCTCAATATCAATATTATACTTTTTTTTATGCCAATTTTTATATTCATCATAATAGCTTTTTGGTAATTTAGTATAACCAAATACCCCGTGATCTACTCTCTCAATCAAAGCTTCTCTTATACATTCTGGGGTTTTAAACTCCATATCAGCAACCCATAAAGCTAGTAATTCAGGATTACCAAAGCGCTCTTCCAATGCATCCCACTTAAGACTATTTGTATTTCTTCTTTCAACATAATATTTTTCAACAAACTCTTTTACTCTACTCATTAAATTCCCCCTCCTATACTTCTAACGCTTGTAAAAAATCTTCCAGTAAATCTTCAACATTTTCTACACCCACTGAAACTCTTAATAAATCCGGCGTTAATCCGTATGATAAACGTAACTCTTCTGGTATATCAAAGTGTGTTTGAGTGGTAGGATAAGTTACTAATGTTTCAATCCCTCCTAGACTTTCTGCAAAAGTCGCCACTTTTAAAGAACGCAAGAACTGATCAATCTTAGAAGCATCATATAATTTAAAACTAAGCATAGCCCCTCTGTTAGGATATAATACCTCTTTGACATTTGGATGTTTTTCCAATTCTTCCGCTAACTTCATCGCATTTTTCTCTTGTTGGTTAAAACGAAGAGGTAAAGTTTTTAAACTTCTTATAAATAACCAGCTATCAAATGATGATAAAACAGCTCCAGTTGTATTAGAAATCCACGCTAATCTTTCTCCAATTTGTTCATCGTTTGTAATCACAGCACCAGCAAGTATATCGTTGTGACCTGTTAAATATTTAGTTGCTGAATGAACAACGATATCAGCCCCCAAAACTAATGGTTTTTGTCTTAATGGTGTTAATAATGTATTGTCGACTATTAACAACGCATTTTTTGATTTTGAAATCTGTGCAACCTTCGCTATGTCAACTTCTTGCATCAGAGGATTTGTTGGCGTTTCTATAAATACAGCTTTTGTATTATCTGTAATCTTATCTTCTAGATCTTTTTCATCTATGAAATATACAAATTTCTGAGCACCCTTGCGTTCAAGTTCATCAAAATATCTAAAGCTGCCTCCATATAAATCCCTAGAAACTAGAAATTCACTGTTTAATTCAAATAATTCAAATACTAATTGAATGGCACTCATCCCTGAGCTAGTCGCTATGGCACGACACCCTTCTTCAAGTTCACATAAACCTTCCTCTAAAATAGTACGAGTCGGGTTTTTTGTTCTTGTGTAGTCATATCCAGTGCTCTCTCCTAGACCAGGATGAGCATAAGCTGTAGATAAATAAATCGGTGTCACAATCGCTCCAGTCACATTATCATTTCTATTTCCTAATTGAGCTAATTTAGTTTCTATTTTCTTCATCAAGTCATACCTCATAATATCAAATAATTCTATTTTTATAGTACTATTATAACATTATATTTATTCTCAACAAACTAATTTGTCTGAATTTTTCGTTTTTTTTAGAATATTTTACGAGAATACTATTCAATTCTTAGATTAAAAATAAGATTGTCTGAAATGCATTCAAACAATCTTTCTATAATTTATCTAAATATATTATTTTAATTCCTCAATTAGTTTATTAATAAACAAATCTAGTACGATGTACTTATCTATATATGATGATTTCAATAATTTATCATAATCTGCTGCTAGAATAAGAGTTTTCATTATTTTTTCAACACTATAATTTCTAATTCCCTGTACTGCTAATTGCACTCTATATGGATGAACACCTAATTCTTTTGCTATATCTTTTTGCGAGTAATGTTCATTTAACAATACTTTTACTTTATAATAAACTCTTAATTGTCCACTAATTAATGAAAGTAAAAATATCGGTTCTTCTTTCTTAAGAACTAACGAGTTATAAACTTCTCTTAATTTAGAATAATTTTTTCCAAATAGTTCATTAGTAATACTAAAAACATCATATTCTAAACTACGTGTAGCTAATAGTTCTATGTCTGTTCTTGTAATAATTCTCTTATCTTCACAATAAAGCAGCAGTTTTTCTAATTCTTTTTTTATATTTGCGAAATCTAACCGAGTATAATTCACTAGAAATTCAGCATCATCTTTCGAAATCTTCATATTAGAATCAACAACAGTTTTTACTATATAGCTTGCGATTTCTTTTTCATTAAAATTAGAAAATTCTTTAACTTCTCCTACTTCCTTTATTTTCTTTACTATTTTCTTCCTACTATCAATCTTATCTACTATCTTTAAGATTAGTACAACTTCTTTACTAATATTATCTATATAATTACTCAAAGTATCAATATTATGTTCTACTTTTATTTTTTTAGGTTTCGAAAGTAAAAAATTACAATTTTCTGCAACAACTACCTTTTCATTACCAAATAAACCGCTACTACGACATTCATATACTAATGTTTCAAGAGTATTTTCTTGCATATTAATTTTTATATAATTAAATTCATCAATCTCTTTCAAATAATTCTTAGCTATATTTTTTTCATAATCATTAATAGCCTCAAAATTTTCTCCATATATCACATAGATATTTTTCATCAATTATCTACCTCTATCTCAAATTCTGAACTTTGATTTTTTATTTTTACTTTACCTGCAAAATAATATACAGTAGTCATTCCTAGTTTAATCTCTGTTCCTTCTTTTAAAATTATGTAGTCTACCTTCTTAAACTCAGCTATATTTCTTAACTCTATTAACTTCCTATTTATACTATCAACTACTATAACCTTTTTAATTAGTCCATTTGCCAATAAATCTTTTGAATATTCACTTTTTCCTTTTTTTGCTGAAGTAAGGAGAAGATAATTAAACTTATTCTTTCCTTCATAATTCAAAAGTAAATTATACTCATTCATTATATCATATTCTTTATCTTTTTTTCTGTAATCAGTGTAAAAATTTTTTATATTACTAGATGTATTTACTAACATATTACTTTGATTTGCTCTAATATAATAGACATTCTCTTTTCCAATTTTAAGTTTTTCAATATAATTTCGTGGAAGATAACTTACTCCAAAACACAATATTATTATAAAAAATCCACTTACAGAAGCTCTAATATACTTAAAACTATTCAACTGTACCATTATCAATATGACAAGGACAAAGATTACAACAATAATTAATAAACTTTGTTGCCCTATATGAATAGGAGACGCTAATAAAAAGGGGTCCTGTATTCTATCAAATAAATTAAAGATAAAATTTAAAAGTGGTTTACAAAATATATTAAAACATTGACTACTTATTAAAAATATTACATAACTAACTAAAACCAAAGGGAAAATTAAAATACTAAAAACTGGTACTAGTACAATGTTACTAAACACCGAAATATAAACTATTGTACCGAAATTATACAATAAAATAGGAAAGCTTGCCAGAGTAGAAATAAGACTAATTCTAAAAGCCCCTTGAATTTTATTCTTAGAATCTTTTATAAAACGTCCTGACATTAATAAGCTAAATGTTATCAAGAAAGAAAGCTGAAATCCGATATTAAAAATAAACATAGGATTGACTATTAATAACACTAACAATGTAAGAAGAAGACTGTCCAACTTATCAATATTCTTTCTTCTAAATAATATATATAATATAATCATAAATCCAGCCCTTAGAACAGATGCACTTGCTCCGCTAAGTAATATGTATATCGGAATGATAATAAGAATGATTTTTTCAATAATATTAACACTAATATTGAATTTTAATAAAATAAAATATATTAGAGAGATTAGCACCCCAATATGTAATCCAGAAATCGCTAGTAAATGGCTTGTTCCCAAATTTTTAAAGGCAGATACATCATCCCTTTGTAAATAACTCTTATCTCCAAATATTAAAGCTTGAAAATATCCACTTTTATCAAAAGTAAGTTCCCTATCTATCTTAAGACTTAATAGATTTCTATATGTTAGTAATTTAAATCTAAATGAGTCTACATTTTTAACTTCATATAAGTCATTAATAGTGACTTTTTTGAAAACACCCCTATTCGCATTATACTTCTTATAGTCAAATGAGTAAAAATTAGTTTTACTTGGGATATCTTCTATCGTGGCATTTACCACTAGCTTTCCTCCCCAAAATTTTTCTCTAAAAAACCTCTTTTCATCCTCATTTTTCACTATATAATTAATCAAAACTTTTTCGTTATTAATATATCCAATTCCAGACATATAATTACCATTAACATCAATCTTATCAGAAACTAATACCTCAAAATCTTTGTTTTCGATATTTATTAAATAAGAAGTATTAGTTTTTTGTTCATATGCTCCCCGAATAAAAAACGCTAAGAAGACCATTATACAGATAATAGTTTTCCTAGCATCAAGATTTTTATTTTTCCAAGTTATCAGCAGAAAAATAACAATACATAGCATAGATATTACTACGTTAAAATTTAATAATATCGCCCCTAATGCTAGTAAAGAAAGTTGTAAGTAAAACATTACTTATTATTTAATAACCTTTCAATCACATTGTTTACATCGTAATCTATTTTTCTTACGATTACACCTGATTTTTCTAATAACTCTCGAGCATATTCATTATTTCTATAATCATTTGCATAGCAAATTTCTTTTATCCCTGCTTGAATTATAGACTTTGTACAATTTAAACAAGGAAAATGTGTAACGTAAATTGTCGCACCTTCAGTTCCCACTCCAAATTTAGAACACTGCAAAATAGCATTTATTTCAGCGTGAATCGTTCTAACACAATGTCCATCTACTACTTTACAACCAACATCTATACAATGTTCATCACCTTTAATTGAACCATTATAACCACCTGAAACTATTCTTTTGTCTTTAACTATCGTCGCCCCAACAGATAATCTGCTACAAGTCGATCTAAGTGAAAGTAAGTGACTTTGAGCCATAAAGTACTCATCCCAACTAATTCTCTGCATAACTATACCTCTATTTTATCTTTAATTTTTTCAAAAGTAGCTTTACCTATACCTCGTACTTTTGTTATATCTTCTTTCTTTTTAAAATCTCCATTTTTTTCTCTATGTTCGATAATTGCCTCTGCCTTAGTTTTACCAACCCCTGAGATTTTCATGAGTTGCTCCTTATTAGCTGTATTAATATTTATTACTTCGCCGCTAGATGAACTAGTTGTACCATTCTCGACCATTTGTTTAGGTTTTTCCCCATGTTTAAGGACATATATAACCATTTGATCTTTTACTTTTTGACTTAAATTCAAAGTAGAAGTATCAGCATCGTCTAAAAGTCCACCAGCTACATCTATTAAATCCTTTATTCTCTTATCCTTTGTAGTTTCGAACACACCAGGATTTTTCACAGCACCCTTAACATCGACAAAAATCTTTTCATCTTGTTTATCATCATTTTTTTCTTCATTATCTATTCTATCGCTTTTATGATTTGAAAAACTAATCTCATTATAGTCTTCTGTCTTACTATGATTAAAGTAATAGAGCCCTATTCCTATTACAACTACACTACAAAAAAATGCTAAAACAATAGATTTAATATTTTGTTTAAAAAACATAACAATTTCTTCTTTATTAATATTCATATTTATCCCCCCTAGTACTAATATTATATCACTAAATTTAATATATTAATACCGAAAACCTAACCTTTTTATTATTTATAATTTATGCTATACTAATATAAAAATAAATAATATACAATAGATAGGAGAGTTTACTATGGCTAATGAAATGAATTTATTAAATTGGACATTCTTCAGAGAAGTTGCTATCCCGCAAGATATCGCAAACTTATTAATAAACGGTGAACAACCAGTTGCTGCATTTGCGACAATAAGAGACGTTGCGGTATTTACAGATAAAAGATTTATTGTAAAAGATGCCCAAGGACTAACAGGAAAAAAAGTAGAAATCTATTCCTTACCGTATTCTTCGATATTAATGTGGTCAACTGAAAATGCAGGTAAAATCTTTGACTTAAATGCAGAAGTAGAACTTTGGACTAAAGTTGGAAAAATAAAAATTAATCTAAAAAAAGATATAGATATTCGTAGATTTGATACATTACTAGCTCAATATATACTATAGTTAGCTTAGAATTAAAGAATTAAAAATCCTAGAAATTAGATTTTTCTCTAACTTTTAGGATTTTATTAAATATTATAGTTGAAGTTTATTTCCGTCTTTATAGACCTCATCGATAATTGCTCCACCTAGACAAACATCTCCATCATAGAAAACAACCGCTTGTCCTGGAGTAACCGCACGAACCGGTTCTTTATAGATAACTTTTACTCTGTTATCCTCTAATACTTCTACTTCTACCTCAGTATCTGGTTGACGATATCTGAATTTTGCAGTACATGTGAATTTATTAGGTTGTGGATTTTTAGTTGTAAATGATAGTGAACTTGCCAATAAACTATCTGAGTAAAGTTTTTCATTATGGAAACCTTGGCAAACATATAGTACATTATTTTCAAGGTCTTTACCACATGCAAACCAAGCTTCACCTTCAGTATCTTTAGTTCCTCCGATACCTAAACCATGACGTTGACCAATTGTATAATGCATAAGTCCAACATGCTCCCCACGAACATTACCATCTAAATCAATCATCTTTCCACCTTGAGCTGGTAAGTATTGTGATAAGAATTCTCTAAAGTTTTTCTCACCGATGAAACAAATACCCGTTGAGTCTTTTTTCTTCGCTGTAGCAAGACCCGCTTCTTCAGCAATCTTACGAACATCTTTTTTCTCAAGTTCTCCTACCGGGAATAAAATATTTTTAATTTGATGTTGTTTTAATTGAGATAAGAAGTAAGTTTGGTCTTTATTGTTATCTACACCACGTAACATCAAACGTTCTCCATCAATATCCTTAACTCGAGCATAGTGACCAGTAGCCACATAATCAGCACCTAAGTCCTCTGCATATTCTAGGAATACTTTAAATTTAATTTCCTTATTACACATAATATCAGGGTTAGGTGTACGTCCTTTTTTATATTCATCTAAAAAGTACGTAAATACTTTATCCCAGTATTCTTTTTCAAAGTTAATAGAATAATAAGGAATATCTAGTTGTTCACATACTTTTATAACATCCTCATAATCCTTCTCAGCAACACAAACCCCTCTATCATCTTTTTCTTCCCAGTTTTTCATAAACACTCCAATAACAGCATATCCTTGTTGTTTTAAAAGATATGCTGTTACAGATGAATCTACTCCACCGCTCATTCCAACTACTACTTTTTTGTTGCTATTCATTATAAGTTCCTTTCTTTTATTCTGTTCTCTAAAGTTACAATTTTAGTTATAACTTCATCTATTAATTCTTTATTAATATCGAAGCCTACACTTATTCTTACAGAATGTGCTGCACGTTCAATATCATACATTTCCTTAATTATGCGACTACCTTTTATATTACCAGAACTACAAGCAGAACCTCCAGATATATAAATAGACTGTGCATCCAAATACGTTATAAGTCTTTGTGCTTCAATATTTTTAAAATAAACATTTAAGATATTAGGTAATGAATTTTCTATAGATCCATTCACCTCAAATTCAATATCACTCTTTTCAAGTCTGTCAATAAAATAATTTTTCAACTCACGAAGACTTGGTATAGATGCCAATGTTTCAGTTAAACAGTCACAAAGTACCAACATTCCTAACAAGTCAGTTGTACCTGAACGAAGACCGTTTTCTTGCCCACCACCTAAAAGAAGTGGTTCAACGTCCCCGTCTTTTGCATATAGAAATCCGAAATTATTAAGTGAACCAATCTTATGAGCAGAGGCAGAGGCAAAATCAAGACCTAATTCTCTAACATTTATTTCTACTTTTCCTAAAGCTTGAACAACATCACTGTGTAATAATATATTTTTACCAGCTATAAGATTTGAAACTTCTTTTAGAGGATTTAATACTCCAGTTTCATTATTAGCTAGCATTATTGAAATTAACACCGTATTAGAATTAATCTTTTCCTTTAATTCTTCTAGATTTATAGTTCCACTTTCATCTACTGATAACTCATGTACGATAAATCCAAAATTTTCTAATCTTTTAGCACTAGCTTTAACCGAAGGATGCTCAATAGAAGAAATTATTATCTCTCCTGCTTCAAATCGATTTAATACATGATTAAATACTGTATTATTGCTCTCAGTTCCACCAGAGTTAAATATTATTTCTTCAGGCTTTGCATTAAGGGCACTAGCTATACTCTCTCGCCCTTCTCTAACTAATTTCGAATTTTTCTTACCTAGAGTATGGCTACTACTTGGATTAGCATAGATTTCTCTTATTACATTCATATTCTTTTCTATAATATCAAAATGTTTTTTTGATGTAGCTGCATAATCTAAATAAATATTCGCCATAACATCGCCTCCTAATTATGATTATACTATATTTTAACACAAATAATGGTCAAATAAAATCAATAGCACTTTTTACAAAAGTATTACCTATTCTTTCAATTATTTCTAAAATAATCATCTACATCAGCTAGCATTCTTAAACCTAAACGCTCAAACTCCTTATCGTTGACACGTTTTGTATAATTTAATATACCTAATGAAGATATAAATACTAAACTAATTTCTAATTCTTTAGAAATTAGTTTCTCAAAAGAATGTGCATAATAATGTTCTAAAAACAATTCTATTTTACTTTTATCATTGTTCAAATCCTGATAAAAATATTTTATAAAGTCCAAATAATAACTAGCATACTTCACTCTCTCAAAATCTATTAATACTAATCTATCATCTTTTCTCATAATATTTCTCAGACCAAAATCACCATGGATTAATACTAACGTTTCTTCATATTCCGCTTCTAACACTTTTATATTTTTTAATAATTTCGAGTTAATCTCACATACCTTTTCATATTCTCTTCTATCAGCTATTCTTGTAACATTTTTCTCTAACACTTTTTCTAGAGATACTTCTTTTTCATTTTTTATCATCAGCCAATTATCTTTATGAAATTTAGCAATTAACTTTGCAGCTTTAATTATATCATCATCAGCCATAGTTTCTCGTGTTATCGGTATATAGTCTTCATACTCTAAGACAAAAGCATTATACTCTTGTAGATTTAATAATAAAGTCCCCTGTTCTTTTAATACTTCATACTCTAAATTATATTTTAACGAATCTTTAAAAATCTTAACAAAAACTTCTTTATTAAACTTTTTAGAAAATCCTGCATAATGCTTATTTTCAGAAATATGATTAATTTTTTGTAAGTCTGCATCTAATAATTCATCAAGTTGTCTTTTCATAATTCACCAAATAGTCATAAAAAAGGAGTGACTCAAAATCATGATTTTAAAAAAATCAATTTTGTCGAGTCAGTCCCCTTCTAATACTTATCCTCTAACTTCTTCTAAGTCTAATGTTGACTTCGCATTTAGCGTTAACGGATTAGAAAAAATATTATTTTTATAATAATAGTATCCTACTGCTCCCATCATAGCTGCATTATCGCTACAATAGCTCATTTTCGGAATAAGTACTTCTACTCCTAATTGCTGTTCTAGTTCTAGGACTTGTTTACGAAGTTCGCTATTTCCTGCCACTCCACCCGCTAATATCAATTGTTTTACGCCTAAATTAACAATAGCTTTCTTAGTTTTAGCAATTAAAACTTCCACTACCGCAGTTTGGAAGCTACAAGCTAAATCTTCAGGTACGATTTCTTCACCACGTTGTTTTGCGTTATGAACAAAATTGATTACCGCTGACTTCATACCTGAAAAACTAAAGTTATAATCGTCACTATCAATCATTGCACGAGGAAATTTATACTTATCTTCACCCAACTTAGCTAGTTTGTCTACTTTAGGACCACCAGGATACTCAAGATTTAACTGTCTAGCTACCTTGTCATAAGCCTCACCAACAGCATCATCATGAGTAGAACCGATTATTTCAAATTCAAGCTCATCTTTCAAATAAACAAGTTCTGTATGCCCCCCACTAACAACAAGAGCTAACGATGGATAAACTATATCATTGTCTATATTACTAGCGTAAATATGTCCTGCAATATGATGTGCACCTATTAAAGGTTTATCTAAAGCATAGCTTAATGTTTTCGCCACATTAACACCAACTAGTAATGAACCGATTAATCCCGGTCCTTGCGTTACACAAATTGCATCTATATCGTTTAAAGTAATAGTGGCTTCTTCCAAAGCTTCTTCAACAATTTGCATTACTACTTCTATATGTTGTCTACTTGCTATTTCAGGTACCACTCCACCAAATTGCTTATGAGTTTCAATTTGACTACTTACAATATTCGACAGTACTTCTTTACCATTTTTCACAACAGCTACACTAGTTTCATCACAACTTGTTTCTATAGCTAAGATAGTTACATTTTCTATATTTTTACATTCTTTCATTACTAAAATCCCTTACCATTACAAAAGCATTTTCCCCATTATTTTTATAATAATTTTTTCTCATATCGACTGTTGTGAATCCAGATTTTTCATAAACAGTTATCGCAGGCATGTTACTAACACGCACTTCTACAATAGCCTTTTTAACACCTTTTAATTTTAATAATTGCATAACATAAGTGAAGAAAATTTGACCTAATTTCTTATTTTGATGAGGTTTATCTATAACTATTTTATTAACTTGATATTCATCAGCCACAAGCCAACCACCACAGAATCCAATAATTTCACCATCATTAAATAATCCATAATATTCTGCGTTTTCATGTTCCAACTCAGATTTAAACATTTCTTTCGTCCACGCATCTTCAAAATTATCTATATCAATTCTTGATAATACATCTAAATCATTAACATCTACTTTATTTATTTTTATCATTTTCGAGTTCCCTTTCTGCTTCAGTTTTTCTTAAATATTGTGGTTTCATATTATAACAATCAATTTCTTCTAAAGAATCATATATTTTTACAATATTAGCCGCTCTAACCATTTCCTCATTTTTTGATCCATCAAGAAGATAGTCGTTCAATTTAGCTATATCCTTACTAATGTACACATATTCTTCGTCCTGTAAAGATAAAAAGTTGTTAATTTCCTCCAGTGAATAATATCCTTCTTCAAACACTTCTACTAATTTGCCATCTTCATTTTTATACACTGCTCCAAAAACATTAGAACGACGTGCATCAATAAAAGGTACTAATAACTTATTACTATCAAATTCTAATAACGCCTGTAATTTTAATGATGACACTTTTTTCAGTTTAATCTTTAACGAATAAGCTAAAGTTTTACATACTGCTGCGACTACACGAATCGCTGTGTATGAACCTGGTCCTTCACTTGATATAATTTCAGTTAAATCCGTTTTTTTCTTATTAGCTTCTTTTAAACAATTATCAATTTCCTCTAAAATAACAGCTGATAAATTATTACTACATACAAAGTTTTTCTCAGCTAATACAATCCTATTTTCAAAGCATGCGATTGAGCATACTCCATTCGAAGCTTCTACTGTTAAACTTACCAATTTTCACGAATCCTTTCTTCAATTTTTTTATATTCCCCACTAGAAATTATTTCAACTTCTCTGTAATCATCTACTAAGCGAATATTGAAAATTAATCTTTCATTTGGTAAATACTCTTCAATAAATTCGCCCCATTCGATAACACTAACATTATCTTCGAAGAAAATATCTTCAAACCCTAAATCTTCATCACTATCTTCCAAACGATAAGCATCAATATGATACAACTTTCCATTAGGATATTTATATTCTTTCATTATATTAAAAGTTGGTGAATTAACCACGCTTTTTACACCTAAATATTCAGCTAAATATTTCGTAAAAGTAGTTTTCCCGGCTGCTAAATCTCCATTTAACAAAAGAACTAATCTATTTTCTATACCTTCACTAACAATTTTCGCTAAACGTTTAGTATCTTCTAAATCTCTTATAACTATTTTTAACATTGTTAAACCTTCTAAATTTTCAAATTTATTTACCAACTACTATAATACCATATTTACCAGTATATTCCAACAACTAACAATCTAATTAATAACGTAAAAAAACAGGAGTGACTCAAAAATCGTGATTTCGTAGAAATCGATTTTGTCGAGTCACTCCCGAATAGTTTATTAAATATATAAAAAGCTTTTTTATAAAGCGAATTTAGATATCAATAAATCACTGCTTCTATGAGTTATCATGTAAACTTTTTAAAAATCTAGGACTTTTTGATCAGCCCCATTTTTATAACTCATATAATCCATCGTTAAATCTAATCTTATTTTACTACCCTTACTCTTGAAGTTCTTTCAATTGGTGCAGCTTCTTGTAGTTTTTCACCAAACGGCATTTGAGCACGTAGTACTAAGTTCGCTGGAATATCCCATTCAGCAGCAACTTTTTCATCAATTACTGGGTTATAGTGTTGAATATTAGCTCCAACTCCAGCCTCTGCTAATGCATTCCAAACTGCAAATGATGCAATTCCAGTTGATTGTTCTGACCAAATTGGGAAATTATCAGCATATGATGGGAATTGTTCCTGAAGTCCTTTTACTACATTATGATCTTCAAAGAATAAAATTGTCCCATAAGCCGCAGCAAAACTATCAATTTTACCTTTTGTAGTTGCTTTAGCTTCTTCATTTTTTAAGAATTTTTCTAATTCTCCAAAAGTAATATCCCAAAGTTTTTGGTGGTTTTCACCCAATAATACTACTGCATGAGCAGTTTGTGAGTTAAATGCACTTGGTGAATATTTAACAGCATTATCAATAATTTCTAACACTTCTTGTTCAGATACTGGTAAATTTTTACCTAACGCATATACACTTCTTCTATTTTGATATAAATTTTCCGCTTCTGTCATTATTATGTCCTCCGTTTTTTTAGCTATTGCTAAACTTTATTATTTGTTTTATAATTATTATATATATTATTATAATATTAGCCAAAAAAATAACAAGTACGTTTTTTTATAATAGTAAGTATCTTTTACGATAGAATTGTATAATATCAATGAAATTTTAAGGAGATTTTTTTATGGAACAACAAGAACCTTTTGGAAATTGCCCTTTTTTTACAACTCAAAAAATATTGTCTGGTAAATGGACTATACTAATTCTTCATCTACTTGAAGATAAAAGTGTTAGATTTAACGAGTTGCAAAGATCACTAGGGACAATTACCCAAGCTACGCTTACAAAACAATTAAAACAACTAGAACATGACGGACTTATAAATCGCAAAGTCTATGCTCAAATTCCGCCTAAAGTTGAATACAGTCTGACAGATATTGGAAAAAAATTCCAATCAGTACTTAATGAATTAGAAATCTGGGGAAATGACTACATAAATTACTTAAAAGAAAATAGAGAAGCAGTATAATACTATGGATAAACTAAATAAAATCAAATCAAAACTTCACCTTCTTTCTAGTGAGCAACTAGATATAATTTATAGACTTATTTCTTCTTGGGATATTAAAGACAATAAAATTCAAACAGATGAAAATCTAGTGAAAAAAATCTACGAAAGTACTATATCCCCTATAGAAGATCCTCTAAAAAATTATACAGAAGAAGAACTTTTAGAAGAATATGGTGTATTATTTTACAATCAAAAAGGTACATCAAACTCTAATTTTGGAGAAGTTTCCATCGAGTATAATTATGATGATAATCATTCAGCTCCTAGTTATAGTGAACAGATAGAACTTAACAAAATTTTTAATGTTGCGGATAATAATACCTATTTTGAAACAATTAATTCAAATAAATCTACTTTTGAGAACCCCTCAAACACTAACACCTCTAATATTGAATTTGACGATTTTGATCCACTATTTCCTGATACAGATTTCGATTCTTTAACAGATCTAAACAAAAGTAAATACGATGATTTAGACTTTTCAGCATTAATTTCGAAAAAACCTAAATAAACATAAAACAGACTCTAAACATTAACATTGGTTTAGAGTCTGTTTTTTATTTCCTTCTAAACTCTTTCTTCCCTCGAGATTTTCATTATCAATCTCAATATATATAAAAAGAGAAGCAAATCGCTTCTCTTTTTATTATTATTTTTGTTTACGTCTTCTTCTTAGTCCAACTAATCCTAAAATTGCTAATCCTAAGCCTGCAAGAGGTGAGCTACTATCATTAATACCAGTATTTGGTAATACTTTAGCAGCATCTTTTGCTACAGGTTCTTTTGGATTTTCAGTTTTAATCGTACTAGTTACATTAGTATGAGTTGAAGGCGTTGTTGGGATTTCCGGACGTGGTGCTGGAACTCCTTTTGGTGTTACCGTTACTGGTACTTCAATTTCAATAACTTCTCCAGTTGGTAATTTAACCTTAACTTTAACACTTGGTTTTTGTCCTGATGTTGCAGTTGTTGGAATTTCTCCTACTTCTACTATTTCCCATCCTTCTGGTAAATCGATTTGTTTAATAACATCCTCTTTAGTTATTGGTGTTCCTACTTCGACTACTATTGGTCTAGCTTTAGGAGTAACTAATACAGGTACATCTACTTCAATAATTTCACCACTTGGTACTTTAACCTTAACTTTAACACTTGGCTTAACTCCTGCTGGGATTGTTGTTGGGATTTCTCCTACTTCTACTATTTCCCATCCCGGTTCTTTTGGTAAATCAATGTGGTTTATTACGTCATCTGGTGTAATTGGTGTTCCTTGTGGTACTACTATTTGTCTTACAGTTGGTGTTACGATTACCGGTACATCTACTGTAATCTTACGTCCATCTGGTAATTCTACTTCAACTGGTACTACTGGTTTTGCTCCAGGTGTTTCAGTTGTTGGAATTTCTCCTACTTTTGTTACTTTCCATCCTTTTGGTAATTCAATATGTTTCTCAACATCTTCTGGTGTAACTGGTGTTCCTACTTGAACTACTACAGGAGTTACTTTTGGAGTTACGATTACAGGTATATTTACAGTCACTCGAATTCCATTTGGTAATTCAATCACAACTGGAATACTTGGTCTTTCTCCTGGTACATCCGTTGTTGGTTTATCTCCAATTGAGATAACTTTTGCTCCTTTTGGAATATGATTTTCAACATCCTCTTCAGTAATTGGATCACCTTGTTTTTTAACAATATCTTTAATAGGTGTTACATTCACTGGTACTTCTACTGTAACAACTTTTCCATTCGGTAATGTAATCGTTACTTTTACTGGATCTTTCTTACCTGGTGTTGTTAACTCTGGAATGCTTCCTACTTTAACTGTTGCTCCTTCTGGTACTTTAATTTGTTTTAAGATATCTTCTGGAGTCAATTTGTCTTTTGTTACTGGTGTTTCAATTGGTGTAATTGGTGTTACATTTACTGGAACTTCTACCGTAACCACTTTGCCATTTGGCAATGTGATTGTTACCTTCACTGGATCTTTCTTACCTGGCGTTGTTAAATCTGGTAAGTCTCCGACCTTAGCTGTTGCTCCTTCTGGTACTTTAATTTGTTTCAAGATATCCTCTGGAGTCAATTTATCTGTTGTAACTGGTGTCTCAATTTCCTTAACTGGTGTTACTGTTACCGGAACATCCACAGTATAAGATTTACCATTTGGTAATGTAATCGTTACTTTTACTGGAGTTTTTTCACCTGGTGTTGTTAAGTCTGGAATATTCTCAACCTTAGTAATTTTACCACCATCTGGGATTTTAATGCCTTTTGTATAATCGTCTTCAGTCAAAGGAGTGTTTGTTACTGGTGTTTCAATCGGTGTTGGTTTTGATTCCACAACTTTTATGGTTGCTGGTACTTCTACTAACACTTTTCCATCTTTATCTTTTACAACTACTGTAACTGGTTTATCCCCTGGAGTTGTTCCATCATATGGAGTTGTTTGTCCTTCTGGAACTTTGTATTCGAATGTTGAACCTTCTGGATAATCACTTGGTGTGATACTATCTTCAGCTTTAGGTTTATCTTTATCTTCAGCATTTACTGGAGTTAATTGTTCTTTACCTTGAACAACCTTAATTTTCGCTGGTACTTCTACAATAGTATCTCCATCTGGATCTTTCACGACTACAGTAACATCTTTTTCACCCGGTGTTGTTCCATCATATGGAGTTGTTTGTCCTTCTGGAGTCTTGTATTCAAATGTTGAACCTTCTGGATAATCATCTGGAGTGATGCTATCTTGTGGTTTTGGTTTCTTATCATTTTCAGCATTCACAGGGACATATTGTGTCTTAGATTCTACTACTACAATCGTCGCTGGAATTTCTGTAATTGGTTGTCCATTCAACTTCGCTACAACTGTTACAGGTTTCTCACCTGGTGTTGTTGTATCTACTGGAGTGTTATCTTTATATTCAAATGTTGTTCCAGTTGGGAAATCATTTGGATTAATGTTTTCTTTTGGATCTGGCTGTTTCTTAGCTGGATCTACTGGGACATATTTAGGATAACTTTCAACTACACGAACTGTAGATGGAACTTCAACTAACACTTTTCCATCTTTATCTTTTACAACTACTGTAACTGGTCTATCTCCTGGTGTAGATGTATCTACTTCTTCTTTGTACTCAAATGTTGCATCATCTGGGT
>NZ_CAURMG010000018.1:0-37111 GCF_963525875.1 uncultured Gemella sp.
GTGATAATAATACTCCAATCGAAGTTACTATCGGAGATAATGGATCAGGTGAAGTGCCAAATGACAAACTTCCAAAAGGAGCTTTACCAGGAAAAGGAACAGTAACAGAACCGAATAAGAGACCATCTAAACCAGTTGATGTAACAACGCCAGCACGTAAGACTCCAACAGTAGAGTTAGAACAAGATCCAAGTACAGGAGATGTAACAGTAACACCTAAGAAACCAGACGGATCAACATATCCACCAGGAACGAAGGTGGAAATTCCAGGTAAGAATGGAACATCGATTGTCGTAATAATTGGACAAGACGGAAAAGGTAAAGTACCGAACAGTGATTTACCAGAAGGAAAAGTACCAGGAGTAGCTAAGATTACAGAACCAGGAAAACCAACTGAAGAAGTACCGGTGGTAACAACACCAGCGAAACTTACACCAACAGTAGAGTTGGAACAAGATCCAAACACAGGGGACGTAACTGTAACACCTAAGAAACCAGACGGGTCAACATACCCACCAGGAACGAAGGTGGAAATTCCAGGTAAGAATGGAACACCGATTGTTGTAATAATTGGACAAGACGGAAAAGGAAAAGTTCCAAATAATGACTTACCAGAAGGTAAAGTACCAGGAACAGCTAAGATCACAGAACCGGGTAAACCAACAGTAGAAGTACCAGTTGTAACAACGCCAGCGAAACTTACTCCAACAGTAGAGTTAGAGCAAGATCCAAGTACAGGGGATGTAACTGTAACACCTAAGAAACCAGATGGATCAACATATCCACCAGGAACGAAGGTAGAAATTCCAGGTAAGAACGGAACACCTATTGTCGTAATAATTGGACAAGACGGAAAAGGTAAAGTACCAAATAGTGATTTACCAGAAGGAAAAGTACCAGGAGTAGCTAAGATTACAGAACCAGGTAAACCAACAGTAGAAGTACCGTTGGTAATAACACCAGCGAAGATTAAAACATCTGAAAAAGGTGAGCTACAATCGCAAAAATCATCAGATAACAAAGAAAATCCAACAGCTAATAAATCTACAAAACGATTAGCAAATACCGGTGAATCTGAAACAAATACAGGTTTAGCAGGATTAGGATTAGCTATGTTAGGAAGTCTGCTAGCTGTTGCCAAAAGACGTAGAGAAGATGAAGAGTAGAAATTGCTAAATCATCGAGAATAAATCTTTAACATTATCTATTTAGATAGCTGAGAAGAGCAAGAAATCCAAGAAAGAATCAAACGATTCAGTTCTTGGATTTTTTGTGTTTGAACTTCGCGTAAAACGCTGATATCATTAGAAAAAATATTTTTTTTCTAGTATAATGAAGTTAAGAATAGGGAAGAAAGTAAAATATAAAAATAATATAATTAAAAAATAAGGAGTGAAAAAAATATGGAAGAGCGACATAAAAACATTAAACCAATATATGATTTAGTTGTTAAAAAGGTATTTTGTAATGAAGCAGTAGCATTGCAATTTGTACAAGATATTTTCGATCTACCGGCAAAAAGCGCAAAACTAATTGGTGGCGATAAAATATTTCGAGCTAATAGTAATGTAGAAGATGATTTTAATATAGCTGTTGATATACTTGTTGAACTAGACAACCACGCACAAGTTATAATTGAAGTGCAATTAGCTAAGCAGGCATTCTTTATGAATCGCATCTGGGCTTACCTATGCAAACAAGTTAATGACAATATCGAAAGGTTAAAACAAAACGAAGAAGAAAGACACGCTATTTATAAAAAACTACCACCAGTTTATGTAGCTGCAATAGTCGATAGAAACTACTTTGAAGGTGATGATCCTATAAGTACTTTTTTAATCAAAGAAGAAACAAGAAACACCGAGCTGAAAATGTATGTAGACAATGACATAAAAGAGATGCCGTTATTAAAAATCGTATTTTTAGAACTTAAAAAATACAAACCAGAATTAAAAGAAAGTTATAATAAAGTTCGCTGGTTAGAATTTTTCGGCAACAAGAAGTACACAAGTGAACCTGGTGAAGTAATTGATCAAGCCGATGATTTACTTAATGTTAGAAACTGGACTAAGGAGGAAAAAGATATGTATGATGAAAGAACAAGACAATTAGATCATCAATGGGCGACATACGCATATGCACGTGAAGAAGGAATAGAATATGGTATGCAACGAGGAATGGAACAAGGAATGCAACAAGGGAAAATAGGTACAATAGTAAACTTAGTAAAAGAAGGAATTATAGCAAAAGAAGTAGGAGCGAAAAAGCTAAACATAACAGAGCAAGAGTTCGAATCTTATTTGCAGGAGATGTAAATATATGTATGATGAAAGAATAAGGCAATTAGATCATCAATGGGCGACGTACGCATATGCACGTGAAGAAGAAATAGAATACGGAATGGCACAGGCAATAGAACGAGGACGTGCAGAAGGAGTGGAACAAGCTGTCATTACTTTAATGAAAAAAGGTCATATTTCTCCAGAAATTGCAGCGACATAATTAAACCTAAATGTTGAGGGCTTTGAACAATATTTATAATGAAATCCAAAAATATCTTAGTGATACAAAACAAGGATCGGAAAACATAAATGAAGAGCGATGTAAGAACATCAAGTTAATTTATCACTTAGTGGAAGTGGCTCAAAAATCGTGATTTTGAAGAAATCGATTTTGCTGAGACACTTCTATTTTTATTAATCTATAAAGCATATATAGGTTATCTATATTTGTGAAACTTAAAATGTTGACAGTTGTAGATTTAAAGGTTAGAATAATATATATAGGGAAAACTAAATTAAAAAATTTATTAAAGATTGCTTAGTCAAGATAAGATGATAAAATTTCAAATGAGGTAGTTTTATTGCTTTGATAGTTTAAAGTAACCCAAAAGTAACTAGGATACTATAAAGTTCATACTTGTTTATTAGATTAACTTCATGATAGTATAAAGATAAGTAGTTGAAAAAATTTGAAAGTTTTGTGATTATGAAGAAATAAGGAAGAAGGTATAAAAATGATAGAGTATAAAAACGTATCGTTATGTTGTTCTACAAATGGCTTGATACTTGATAGATTAAGTTTCGAAATAGAAGAAGGAGAATTTTTTGTTCTTGTAGGACCAAGTGGTAGTGGAAAAACGACAACTTTAAAATTAATAAATAGGCTGATAGAACAATCAGACGGTGATATTTATTTTGAAGATAAGAGACTAAAAG
Organism: uncultured Gemella sp.; assembly: GCF_963525875.1. Classification (GTDB taxonomy): domain Bacteria; phylum Bacillota; class Bacilli; order Staphylococcales; family Gemellaceae; genus Gemella. Next base: position 3,219 of record NZ_CAURMG010000018.1, read on the forward strand.
ACTATGATTTAAGAGAGTTGAGACTTAAAACTGGCTATGTTCTGCAACAAATTGCACTATTTCCGAATCTTACGGTTGCCGAAAATATAGCGCTAATTCCAGAAATGAAAAATTTTGATAAAAAAGAAATTAAAGATAAAACAGAGGATTTATTAAGGAAAGTAGGATTAAATCCTAAGCATTATATGAATCGTTTTCCTAAAGAACTTTCTGGCGGAGAAAAACAACGTGTAGGAATACTACGTGCAATTATTGCTAATCCTAAAATTTTACTGATGGATGAACCATTTTCTGCATTAGATCCTATTAGTAAAGTTCAATTACAAGATTTGATAAAAACCTTACACAATGAGTATAAAATGACGACAGTTTTTGTAACTCATGACATGGATGAAGCTATGAAACTTGCCGATAGAATTTGTGTCTTAAAAAATGGTAAGGTAGTTCAAATTGCTACACCAGAGGTATTAAAAGAAAACCCTGCGGATGACTTTGTTCGTGAATTTTTTGCAAGGGGGGATAAATAATGAATTTAGTAAATACATTTTTAGAAAGAAAAAGTGATTGGATAACTGGTTTATATGAGCATCTTCAGATTTCATTATTATCACTTATTATTGCTATATTTATTGCAGTTCCGTTAGGAATAATTATCTCAGGGAATAAAAAGACAAGTGAATGGTTTTTACAAATTACTGGTATTTTCCAAACGATTCCTTCTCTTGCATTATTAGGTCTATTCATTCCATTTATGGGAATTGGTACATTACCAGCAGTTGTGGCATTAGTAATTTATGCTATATTTCCAATATTACAAAGTACAATTACTGGATTATCGGAGATTGATTCATCATTAGAAGAAGCTGCAACTGTATTTGGTATGACAAAATTAGAAAAATTGAAAAAATACCAACTTGCATTAGCAATGCCTATACTTATGGATGGTGTAAGAACTGCTAGTATTATGATTATTGGTACAGCGACTCTAGCTGCTCTAATAGGAGCAGGAGGATTAGGTTCATTTATTTTACTAGGTATAGATAGAAACAACTCTGCGTTAATTCTAATCGGGGCAATTTCCTCAGCAATCTTAGCTATAATTTTTGGATTATTAATTAAGTTCTTACAAGATAAAAAACCAAAAACAATTTTAGCATCATTACTTGCGGCTGTAGTAGCTTTAACAATCAGTTTCTTTCCAATTGGAAAAATGTCTAATGATAAACTAATAATAGCGGGTAAAATAGGAGCAGAACCAGAAATTTTAATAAATATGTATAAAATACTTATAGAAGATGAAACTAAAATCGATGTTGAGGTTAAACCGAACTTCGGTAAAACTAGTTTCTTATATGAGGCGTTAAAAGGTAAAAGTATTGATATTTATCCAGAGTTTACAGGTACAGTTACGACAACATTATTGAAAACACCAGAAACTGTTCCTTCTAATGATCCTGATGAAGTTTATGAAGTTGCACGTAAGAAAATATTTGAACAAGATAAACTAGTATATTTAAAACCCACAAAATTTCAGGATACATATGCATTAGCTGTAACAGAAGATTTTGCAAATAAAAATAAATTAAATAATATCTCAGATATAAAATTAGTAGAAAATTCTTCAAAAGTAGGATTTTCATTAGAATTTAATGATAGAAAAGATGGTGGTATAGGACTTAAAAATCTTTATCACTTGAATCTAAATGTTAAAACTATGGAAATAGCGTTAAAATATCAAGCTATTTCAAATGGTGATGTAAATATTATCGATGTGTTCTCAACAGATAGTAAGATAATTACAAATAAACTTAAATTGTTAAATGATGATAGACGTTTGTTCCCACCATATCAAGGGGCACCGTTATTAAGAGAAGAGACTTTAAAAAAACATCCAGAACTTGAAAAAATCTTAAATAAACTTGCTGGAAAAATAACAGAAAAAGAAATGACTGAAATGAATTACAAAGTAGATATTGAAGGGAAACCTGCTTATGATGTAGCAAAAGAATATCTACAAAAAGAAGGATTAATTAAAAAATAACGTAGTATCTTAGTTGAAAATAAAAATTCTCAAGCCTTATGGTTTGGGAATTTTTTCTTTCTAACATTTCCTTTTTTATGTGTTTTTTGATAAAATTAAAGGTAAGAGTTTTTTAGCGAGGAATGTAGAAAGTAGGTGTAAATTTGCAAGTTACAAATATAACAAAGCTAAAAGTTAAGTATAAAATTGAATTAGAAAATGGTAAACATTTTTATGTTTCTGAAGATACGATAATAAAATATGGACTTATAAAAAAAATAGATTTATCAAAAGAGCAACTTAAAGAAATCATAGCTCATGAGAGTATAGAGAGTGCTTATAGCAAGGCTGTACATTATTTACAATTTGGTTTAAGAACTAAGCAGGATATAAGAGAATATCTTCAGAAGAAAGAAATTGCTGAAAATGTTATTGATGAGGCAATAGAGAAGTTAATAGAAATAGGTTATTTGAATGATGACCATTATGTAGAAGCTGCGGTAACGGATTATTTCAACCTAAATCAAAAAGGTCCTTATTGGATACAAAGAAAATTGTTAGAAAAGGGCTTGGATAAAGACGTTATTGAAGAAAGTATTGCGAAAATTTGTACTGAAGAAGCAATGATAGAAATGCTTTATAAAATTATTGAGCATGAATATAAAGTACGAAGAGAGACAAAAAATAAAAAAGTTCAAAAAATAACACAAAAACTTTATACAAATGGCTTTACATCTGATATAATAAGAAAGGTGTTTGACATATTTTTCGAAGACTATGAGGAAGAAGATGAAGATGATATATTAGATGAGCATTTTAGAAGGGCTTATCAAAGTTATAGTCGCAGATACGAAGGGTATGCACTTAAACAAAAGCTGATTGAAAAGCTAATAAGAGATGGTTTTTCGTATTATACAGCTAAGGATTATGTAGAAAAACAAGATTTGTAAAGGAAGAATAAAATGGATAGAAGAAATGAAAGGCAAAAGAAGATAAGGAATTTTTCTATAATTGCACATATTGACCACGGGAAATCAACTCTTGCGGATAGAATTTTAGAGAAAACAAAGGCGTTAGAACAACGTGAGATGAAAGCACAACTTCTAGATTCAATGGATATTGAGCGTGAAAGAGGTATTACAATTAAACTTAATGCAGTACAATTACAATATACTGCTAAAAATGGAGAAGAGTATATTTTCCACTTAATCGATACACCGGGACACGTAGACTTCACATATGAAGTATCTCGCTCTCTAGCAGCATGTGAGGGGGCTATTTTAGTAGTTGATGCTGCTCAAGGTATTGAAGCACAAACTTTAGCTAACGTATACTTAGCATTAGATAATAATTTAGAAATTATTCCAATTATTAATAAAATTGACTTACCTGCAGCGGATCCTGAGAAGGTTAAGACTGAGATTGAAGATGTAATTGGATTACCAACAGATGACATCGTTCTTGCTTCTGCTAAGGCGGGTATTGGTATTGATGAAATCTTAGAACAAATCGTAGAATATATCCCAGCTCCATCAGGTGATGCTGCTGAACCGCTACAAGCGTTAATCTTTGATTCTTTATACGATGCGTATAGAGGAGTTATTGTTTCAGTTCGTATTAAGAACGGTACTGTAAAAGCTGGAGATAAGATTAAGATGATGGCTACTGGTGGTGTGTTCGAGGTTACTGAAGTTGGTATTCACACACCTAAAGAAAAAATTGTTGATGAACTTACTGCAGGGGATGTAGGATTTATCTGTGCATCTATCAAAAATGTAAGTGAAACTCGTGTAGGGGATACAATCACATTAGCGAATAATCCAGCTAAAGAAGCATTATCTGGATATAGAAAATTAAATCCAATGGTATTCTGTGGATTATATCCAATCGATTCATCAAAATATAATGACTTACGTGAAGCATTAGAAAAATTAGAACTTAATGACTCAGCTTTACAATATGAAGCGGAAACGTCACAAGCACTTGGATTCGGATTTAGATGTGGATTCTTAGGAATGTTACACATGGAAATTATCCAAGAGCGTATCGAGCGTGAATTTAATATTGATATCATCGCTACTGCACCATCGGTTATTTACAAAGTTGAGAAAACTGACGGAACTTTAGTAGATGTATCAAACCCATCAGAAATGCCAGATCCACAAAAAATCAATAAAATAACTGAGCCATTCGTTAAGGCGAGCATTATGGTACCAAATGACTATGTAGGTGCTGTTATGGATCTTTGTCAGAAGAAACGTGGTATCTTCTTAAATATGGAATATATCGATGATACAAGGGTTAATATTACTTATGATATACCTTTATCAGAAATCGTCTTTGACTTCTTTGATCAACTTAAATCTAATACAAAAGGATATGCGTCATTTGACTATGAATTAACAGGATATAAAGATAGTAACCTTGTTAAGATGGATATTCTATTAAATGGTGAACAAGTCGATGCTTTAAGCTTTATCGTTCACAGAGAATTCGCTTACCAACGTGGTAAAGTTATTGTAGAAAAACTTAAAAAACTTATTCCTAAACAACAATTCGAGATTCCTATCCAAGCGGCAATTGGAAACAAAATTATCTCTCGTGAAACTATTAAAGCAATGCGTAAAAACGTTCTTGCTAAATGTTACGGAGGGGATATCAGTAGGAAACGTAAACTATTAGAGAAACAGAAAAAAGGTAAAGAGAGAATGAAAGCTGTTGGTAGCGTAGAAGTTCCTCAAGATGCCTTCATGGCTGTTCTGAAAATGGATGAAGAATAATGAAAAGTTATCCACGCGGAGTATATATTCATATTCCATTTTGTAAGTATATTTGTTCATACTGTGATTTCAATAAGTTTTATATACAAAGACAGCCTGTTGATAAGTATATAGATTGCTTAATCAAAGAAATCGAGGGTATGGAAAACATTCAAAATGTTGAAACTATTTATATTGGTGGTGGAACACCTAGTGCATTAAATGATGAACAACTTTATCGTTTATTGACTGCATTAAGAAATAAAATTCCACAACAACTGCGTGAATTTACTTTTGAAGCGAACCCTGAGGATCTTGTTGATTCTCGGGTTGCTTTGGTAAAGGGCTACGGAGTTGATAGAATTAGCATGGGAGTTCAGACTTTTAATAACGAGCTGTTAAAAATTCTTGGACGAGGACATGTTGCTGATGATGTGGATATGGCAATTACTAATTGTAAAAAACATGGTATTGAAGATATAAATGTTGATTTAATGTTTTCATTACCGAAACAGACCATGGACGATTTGTATGATAGTATGAAGAAGGTTGTGGGATATAATATTAGCCATGTCTCTTGTTACTCATTGATATTAGAACAAAAGACTAAGCTTTATAATCAAGTAAGAGATAAGAAAGTTACATTACCTTCGAATGAAACAGAAGAGAAAATGTACAATGAGGTAATTAACTTCTTAACAGAAAATGGTTATGAACAGTACGAAATCAGTAATTTTGCTAGACCTGGTCATGAGAGTGTTCATAATAGCAGTTACTGGAAGAATATAGAGTATTATGGTCTTGGAGCGGGTGCTCATGGTTATATTGATGGAGTACGTTATGCTAACCAGGGTGCATTAAAATTCTATATTGATAGTATGTTGGAAAAAGGTCATGCTAGACGTGAAGAGAATACTGTAACGCTTAAGGAAAGAATTGAAGAGGAAATGTTCTTAGGACTCCGCCTCTTAGAAGGCGTAGATTTAGATATTTTTGAAGAAAAGTATGGAAAAAGAGCAGAAGAAATCTTCAAAGATGTGATTGACAAAAATATAAGAGAAGGATACTTGGAGATTGAAGGTAATAGACTTCGTTTAACTAGAAAAGGATTATTCTATGGAAACGATGTGTTCTCTGAGTTTTTATTAGATTAAATATAAATAGAATTTTGTCAGGGGAGAAACCAGCTATACACGTTTTATAAAGTTAGTTTTTCGGTTTCTCCCGATAAATATAAAGGAAAGGAGAATAATTATGGAGCGGACATATATTGAAAGATTACTTAGTAATTTGAATAAAGAGTATGGATTTAATTTAAAATTCAGTAATAATTTTAAAAATGCATTTTCTCATTCTTCTTATACTAATGAGAAAAGAATTGCGAAGCATTTGAATTATGAGCGTCTGGAATTTTTAGGAGATGCTGTTGTTGAACTTACAACAAGTGAATTTTTATTTAAGAAATTCTCTGAACTTCCTGAAGGTGAGCTTACTAAGTTACGTGCATCTATTGTGTGTGAAAAGACATTGGTTAAATATGCTTTGCAACTTGGGTTAGATAAATGTATTTACCTAGGAAAAGGTGAAGAAAAAATGGGCGGAAGAAGTCGAGCAGCTTTACTTGCTGATATTTTTGAATCATTCACAGGAGCAATGTACTTAGAGTCAAATCTTGAAGTGGTGAAAACTTTCTTAAATAATACTTTATTTACAGAAGTGCAAGATCTTGAGTATCACAGCTTTGTAGATTATAAAACTATACTACAAGAGTATGTTTCGAAAATTAAATTAGGTGATATTGAATATGTAGTACTTGATTCTAGTGGTCCATCACATTCAAAAACTTTCACGAGTGCTATTTTAATTGGTGGAAAACAATACGGAAGTGGAACGTCTACAACAAAGAAAGAGTCAGAACAAATATCAGCAAAACAAGCACTAGAAAAACTAGGGCACAAAGATATTTAAAAACAATGAAAGGAGAAGAAGATGAAATTAGCAAAGGTTGAAGTTACAGGTTTTAAATCTTTTCAGAAGAAGACAACGTTTGAATTTAAGAATAATTTAATTGGTGTTGTCGGGCCGAATGGTTCGGGAAAAAGTAATATAATTGATGCTATTCGCTGGGTTTTAGGGGAGCAGTCTGCTAAAAATTTACGTGGTAGTAGCATGAAAGATGTTATCTTTTCGGGGACTGAAGATGCGAAAAGAAAGAACTTTGCAGAAGTAGCAGTAACATTTTCTAACGGAGAAGATAGTTGTGAAATTAAAAGACGTTTGTATAGAAATGGTGATAGTGAGTACTACATTGATAATAAACGTGCAAAATTAAAAGATATTACAGATATATATTTAGATCTTGGGATTAATAAAGAGAGTTATAGTATTATTACTCAAGGTAAGGTAGAAGATATTATTTCGTCTAAACCTGTCGATCGTCGAGCAATTATTGAAGAGGCATCAGGAGTATTAAAATATAAAAATAAGAAAAAAGAAACTAATCTCAAATTAGAAAAAACAAATGACAATTTAATGAGGTTATATGATATTTTCTCAGAAATTTCAGGTCGTTATGAAATCTTAGAAGATCAAAAGAATAAAACTCAAAAGTATTTAGATTATTCCAATGAACTTGAAGAGAAAGATATTTTATTGAATGTCTATAATATTGCTGAATATCAAAAGAGACTTACAGATTTACTTAAAGTTAAACAAGACAAAGAGTCGGAAAAACTTTGCTTAGAGAATAAACAAGAAGAGTTTATCAAAGATTTTGAATCTATTAAAAGTAATTTAGTTTCACTAGATAAAACATACATGAAGTATCATGATGAGGAGTTAGAGTTAGTTCAGAAAAAAGAATCTCTTCAATCGCAATTGAGTGTTATTGAGGAAAGAAAAAATAATAGAACACTTAGAAGTGAAAAAATTAACGATGATATAAAGTATCTTGAGGAAAGAAAACAAAACCTTGAAAGTAAGTTAGCAGAAAGAGAAAATCTAAATGCTGAATCTAAAAGTAAAATTCAAAAGATTAATAAAGAAATCTCTTCGTTAGAATCAGGAGAAGAGAGTAAACTAGAATTAATCGAAAAAAATATAGAAGAATTAAAAGATAACTATTATAGCTTAATAAACGAAGAAACTAAACTAGAAAATAGTATAGAGTTTGCTAAGAAGAATTTAGAGAGTGCAGATGAAAATAGTAAAGAGATTCTTGATAATATCGAAAGACAAAAGCAAGTTTTAGATTTAAAAACAGAAGAACTTACAGCAGCTAATAAAGAGCAAAAAGTTCTAAATGAGCAGCTAGCTAACCTTCAAAAAGAACTTGATATATTAGTTGAAAAAAATATTTTAATTAATTCAAATGGGAAAAATATTGATGAACAAATACGCACAGGATACAACTTTAAGAGTAATCTTGAAAATCGTAAGAAGTTTTTAGAAGATCAAATTAATAATTTAAGTTTTTATAATATTGGGGTAAAAGAGATTCTTGCTAATAAAGATTCTTTAGCGGGTGTTCACAATAGTGTAGCAAATATTGTAGAATTCGATAATGAATATGCTGTTGCAATTGATATTGCTTTAGGACAAGCACAACAAAATATTATTGTTGAAAATGAGAATGTTGCAAAAGAGTGTATTAATCATTTAAAGAAAACTAATAAAGGTAGAGTTACATTTTTACCATTAAATAATATTAAAGAAAAAGCTATAGCGAGTGATATTTATAGAACAGTAGTAAATGAAGAAGGATTTATCAATATTGCTGAGAATCTTATAACTGTTGACACTGAGTATAAAAATATAATTTCTCACCTATTAGGACTTGTTCTTATAGTGGATAATATGGATAATGCCAATAGAATAGCCCGTAAAATTAATTTTAGAAATAGAATTATTACACTTGATGGACAAATCATCAATAGTGGTGGATCTATCACAGGGGGTGCTATTAATAAAAATAATAATTCATCTATTAAACACAAGGCTGAACTTGATGAACTAGTGCAGAATCTTGATAAAATTAATGAAAAGATTGAGAAATTAGCAAATGAGAAGAGTTTACTAGAAAGTCAACAACAACAAGTAATGGATGAAATCATAAATTCTAAATCTATTAAAGAAGAAGCGATTTTAAAACTTAAGCAATTAGAATTAAGTATAAATCACAAAAACTCTGAAATTACTGATATAAAAGCAAATATTGAATTTAATGAGAAAAAACTATTAGAATTTAAAGACAACGAAGATGACTCAAGTAATATTATTGAATTAACTCAAAATCTTGAGAAGATTAGAGTAGAACTACGAAAACTTGATGAGAAAATCAAAGAGGAAAGTAGTAAGAAACAAAATGCTCAAAGTGCAGAAGAATTGTTCTTAGAGAAAATTGCTGAGCTTAAGATTGAAAAATCAAAATTAGAAGAGACTACTAAGCATGGTTTAGAGTTAATAGAATCACTATTAGCAGATATATCTGATATTAATGATCAACTAACAAAATTAGAAATGTCTAAAGATGCTGAATCATTAAGTGAAGAAGATGAACTTCAGATACTAGAAAATAATTCTAAAATAATTGCTGAATGTGGTGAAAGACTAACAACACTTAAGACGTTATTATCAGATCTTGATATGGAAAAAACAGGATTATTCAAACGTGAAAAAGAAATTACGGTATCTCAACAAAGAAATAACGAAAGTCTACGCCAAAAAACTGCAGAATTTGAAAAATTAACTGTAGAACAGACGAAGCTAGAAGTTAAAATTGATGAATATCTAGAAAATCTTGTTACTAATTATAATGTAACGTACGAAAGTGTATCAAATAGATTGACGTCTGAAAATATTGATGAAGTACCAACGTATAAGAGTGATGTAGTAAGACTTCGAAAAGATATAGTAGAGTTAGGTAATATAAACCTAAATGCTATAGCAGAGTTCGAAGAGGTTAAAGAACGTTATGACTTCTATAATGAGCAAATTACCGATCTTGTAGAAGCGAAAGAAAAACTAGAAGAAACTATCGCGGAGATTGATAAAGAAGTAAAAGAACGTTTCTTAACAACATTTGTTCAAGTAGCAGAGAACTTCAATAAAATATTTAAAGAATTGTTCAAAGGTGGTTATGCAGATATGACTTTAGAATCACCGAATGACATATTAAATACTGGAATAGTAATTGAAGCTTCACCTCCTGGTAAAAAACTTCAAAACCTTTCATTATTATCAGGTGGGGAGAAATCTTTAACTGCGATAAGTTTATTGTTTGCGATATTGCAGGTTAAAAATCCACCATTTGTAGTGCTAGATGAGGTAGAAGCGGCACTAGATGAAGAAAATGTTAATAGATTTGCTAAATTCTTAAAAGTTTATTCAGAGAATAATCAGTTCTTAGTTATTACGCACAGACGAGGAACTATGGAAGCTATGGATACTTTATATGGGGTAACAATGCAAGAAAAAGGTATTAGTTACATCTTAGAATTAGAGTTAAAAGATGTTATCGAGAACTTTGAAGAGGTAGTAGAGTAGTAGGTAAAATTTTATAATAAGTTAAAAGACACGGTTAAGTTTGAACTTAACTGTGTCTTTTTTAACTTAATTTGAATAAAATAAATTCTTAATAAACCCATACCATACATAAATTACAATAATTATTGCCAGCAATTCACTTAGATGAATTAAAATATTTAGAATAGAAAATTCAGCTAGTTGATAATAAACCCCAGTTTTTTGAAATGATATCGCGCAGATTACCAATGGGAAGGTAAAAGCTGAAAAGCTAGGGTAGAATTTTCTTTTTAGTAAATAAGGTAATTGAATTAAGACAAATATAAACAATAATATTGTAAGTGGTATTAGTATTGCTAGTATTATGTTACTTTTTTGCGTTACTCCAATCATATAACTAGCTAGTAAAAGTCCACCAGGTGCAGAAAATACAGTAATAGTAGGATAATCTCCATCTTTATAATGTTTGTATTTATAAACTCTATAAAAAACAAAAGGTAATAATACTAAATAGTTAATATAAGAAAAGTAGAAGTAAATTAATCCTAGCGTTTCTAAGTTGTAATTTATTGCTGTTACTGTCACAACAGCTGGCCCAACAAAGGTAATAAACCAAGTTGGATAGATTTTACTTATATGTCTTTCCTTTATTATAAAATTATAAATTGCATAATAAACAACACAAAAATCTAGAAAGATTCCAATTATCCATACTGGCATACTCAATAGCCCGATATATTTTTTTGAAAATGAAGCAAGTAGCATAATTGTCATAGGGTATGTTGCCAGTACTGTCGCTACAACTGGATTTTCCATTTCTTTTTTTAATTTGTCAAATTCCAACACAAACTTAATAGTTAAAAGTACAATTATTATCAAAGATAATAGATTAAATAATAACTGTAGGGAAGAGGAATATGGTTGTAATAAATTTCCTAATGCAGCAGAACCTAATGCTAAACCTGCAATTGGTGTAGGTAAATTTCTAATTATATTCATAAATAACTCCTAATTTTTATTCTACTTTTATTGTATAAGATTTCTTGTAATAATTCAATAATTTTTCTGTTGACATTTCATACAAAATAAATTACAATAAGAAACAAGTGTTACCTATCAATGGAGGTTTGAATATGGCACCAAAATTTAAATTTACTAAAGAAGAGGTCTTGACTGTAACTATAGACTTTATAAGAGAAAATGGAATAGAAGCATTAACTGCAAGAGAGTTGGCTAAAAAATTGGAGTCGTCTACTAAAGTAATATTTAGTTTGTTTTCTAATATGAAAAATTTGGAAGATGAAGCAAAGTTTGCTGCAGAAAATATTTTTTCAGAAAAAGTTAATTTAGCTTTAAAAGATGATAGTCCATTTAAACGATTAGGAGTAGAGTATATATTATTTTCAAAAAATGAACCTAAATTATTTCAATGGTTATTTATGAGAAAAGGTATAGAAGTAGAAAGTTTTAAAGATTTTCTTCCAATGCGAGACTATGAATATAAATTAGTAATTGAGTCTATAGATAAAGAGTATAAAATTTCAATAGAAAATGCAAAAAAATTTTATGAGCACTTATTTATATATAGTCATGGTATTGCAACATTAACAGTTACGGGAATATATAATTTTACATCAACTGAAATTATTGAGTACATGGCAGAAATAGCTAAAAGTTTAATAGTACAATATTTAAAGGAGATTGATTAAATGATTACAGCAAAAAATATTAAGAAAAAATATAATGATCAAGAAGTTTTAAGGGGAATAGATTTAAAAATTGATAAAAATGAATTTGTTGTTATACTTGGGGCTTCAGGTTCAGGGAAATCTACATTATTAAATATTTTATCTGGTTTAGAAAAGTCAGATTCAGGAGAAGTTGTATATGATAATGAGTCTATAAGTGATTACTCAGAAAAACAATTAACAAAGTTTCGTAAAGATAAAATAGGATTTGTTTTCCAACAATATTATTTATTAAATAATTTAACAGTAGAACAAAATGTTAAAGTAGGAGCTAATTTAGCAAATAATAAAGAATATGTTGATATTATAAAGGAATTAGGTTTAGAAGATAAATTAAGTAAATATCCAAATGAGTTATCTGGAGGAGAGCAACAGCGTGTTTCAATTGCGAGAGCATTAGCTAAGAAGCCAACTGTACTATTTCTAGATGAACCAACAGGAGCTTTAGATGAGGCGACTGGAAGAAAAATATTAGAGTACTTATTAAAACTAAAAGATAAATCAAACTTTACAATGATAATGGTAACTCATAATGAGAATATTGCTGAACTTTCAAATAAGATAATTCATGTAGGTAGTGGTAGAGTAACTTCTATTGAAGAAAACTGTACACCTAAATCTGTAGAAGAGATAGGGTGGTAATTATATGCTAGTACAGTTAAAAGATTTAAGAAAAGCAATTGCAGTAGTGATAGTAAGTTTTTGTGCGGTATTTATAACTACACTTTTTTCTAACTTATATTTAGATTTGAAAGGCCTAGATATTACGGGATTTAATATAATGCAGAAAAAGTTTTATGATGCTCAGCTTATTGTTTCTAAATTTGTAGTTATTATAACAGGAACTGTCTTATCAATAAGTGCAGCCGTAATGTTAATATTCTATATAAAACAATTTATTGATGATTCTAAACATAAAATTGGAATATTAAAAGCTCAAGGTTATAGTAATAACTTTGTAGCATCTAAGTTTTCTATTTTTGGATTTTTAGTATTTTTAGGTTCATTATTAGGGTATAGTAGTTCGCATTTATTTATGCCGAAATTTTATGAGAGTAGAAATACAGATAATATATTATCTGAACTTACAATGAATTTTCATCCTAAACTTTTATTAATAATGGTTATATTACCATCATTATTGTTTTTAGTAGTATCAATTGTGTATGTACTGTTTAATTTAAATGTACCAACGATTAACTTACTTAAACAAGTAAATTTGACAAATAAAAAAATTAGAAAAAGAAGATTTAGACAATATAAAAACTTTTTTAAAGAATTAAGAGCAACAGTATTATTTAGTAATAAAACTCTATTATTCTTTGTTATTTTTGCTGCATTATCATTTTCTTCAATGATTCAAATGGCATTTGGTATGAGGGATTTCGTTGATGGAACAATAAGGATTATGATGATGGTAATAGGTGTGATATTATCGTTATCTATATTATTAATTTCATTAGAAGTGATTGCTAGTAGTAATATAAAAAATATATCTATTTTAAATATTATGGGATTTTCAAAAAGTGAATGTTCAAAAATAGTATTATCAGGTTATAGAGTAGTAGCATACATAGGTTTTGCTGTAGGAACAGTTTATCAGTATTTTTTAATAAGAACATTACTAAAAGTTTTATCTAAAAAATTAGATAGCGAAACAACATATAACTTTGATTTAATTTCAGTAATTGGTAGTTTTATAGCATTTGTATTAATATATGAAATCTTTATTTTATACTATAGTAATAAGATAAAAGGTTTAAATGTTAAAAAAATTATGATGGAATAAAAATAACAACTCCTTGTATATTTATACAGGGAGTTGTTTTAGGAGTAATTATTTAGCTAATCCTTCAGCAATTTTATCTAAATTCCATTTCATCATGTTGTAGTAGCTATCTCCGTTTTGACCTGGTTCAGCAATTGAATCAGTGAAGATTTTTTCGTAAATAGGAATGTTAGTATCTTTTGATACTGTTTGCATTGGACGTTCGTCAACACTGCTTTCTACGAATAGAGAAGGTACTTTAGTTTTACGTAATTTTTCAACTAGAGTTTTGATTTGATCTGGAGTTCCTTCTTCTTCAGTATTGATTTCCCAAATGTAAGCAGATGGTACATTGTATGCTTTAGAGAAGTATTTGAAGCATCCTTCACTAGTTACGATTGTTTTTTTCTCTTTAGGAATGTTATTGAATTTCTCTTTAGCTTCTTTATCTAATTTAGAAAGTTTTTCTAAGTAAGTTTTAAGGTTAGCTTCGTAGAAATCTTTATTCTTAGGATCTTTAGCTTCTAATTGCTTAGCAATGTTTTTAGCATATATCATACCATTTTCAAGGTTTAACCAAGCGTGTGGATCTTCTTTACCTTTTTCATTTTGACCTTCAAGATAAATTACATCAACACCTTCACTAACAGCGTAGTAATCTTTATTTTCTTCTTTTTTAGCATTTTGAACTAATTTTGTAAACCAAGCGTTACCACCAGTTTCTAAGTTAATACCGTTGTAGAAGATAAGATTAGCTTGAGATGTTTTTTTAACATCATCAGGAAGTGGTTCGTATTCATGTGGGTCTTGACCAACTGGTACGATACTATGTAAATCAATTTTATCACCAGCGATATTTTTTGTAATATCGGCGATAATAGAGTTAGTTGCTACTACTTTTAATTTTGTAGCTTCGTTAGAATTTGAATCTTGTTTAGCGCTAGAACAAGCAAATAGTCCAACGGCTAGAGTAAAAATAAGCGCTAAGAAACTTAATTTTTTAAAACCTAATTTTTTCATATTATAGGCCTCCTTTATTATTTATTATTTATTTGTAAAAACAAAAATAAAATAGATTTACATAACTAATAATAATCATTATCAATTAAAACCCCGAAATAACTCCTCTAAATAAACTCATTTTGGAAGTATTTTATTTTTTAATGAGTTTATTTAAAGGGGTTATTTATATTTAATTAGATTAATACTATCTTATTATTTGTAAATTATTACCAAAATTATATTATTTTTTATGTTTAACAAAGCGTTGTTTTGGAGCAATAAAGAAACTTATTGCAAAAACTATAGCAGATGTTAATACGATACTAGATCCAGCTGCAATATTGAATGAGTATCCGATAAACAATCCAAGTACTGAGCAAGATGCACCGATTGTAGATGATAAAAATATCATTGTTTTTAGGCTGTTAGCATATAGATATGCAGTAGCAGCAGGTGTAATTAGCATAGCTACAATCAGAATTGTTCCAACACTTTGCATTGCTGTAACAGATACTAGAGTTAATAATATCATTAGTAGGTAGTGGTAGAAGTTAACTCTCATTCCCATCGCCTTAGCTAATAGTTCATCAAATGAAGTTAGTAGTAATTCTTTGAAGAACAACTTAATTACTAAAAGTACGAAAATTCCCACTCCAATCGTAATGTACATATCAATATCTTGTACTGCTAATATGTTACCGAATAAGATATGGAATAAGTCTGTAGAACTTTTTGCAACGCTTATTAAAATTACACCTAATGCAAGGAATGAACTGAATGTAATACCAATTGCTGTATCACTTTTAATAATTGAATTTCCTTTGATAAATGTTATGATAATTGACGCTAATAGTCCAAACACAATAGCACCAATAAAGAAGTCAATTCCTAAAATGAATGATAGAGCAACTCCAGGTAGAACCGCGTGTGAAATCGCGTCTCCCATTAAAGACATTCCCCTAAGAACAATAAAACAGCCTACTGCTCCTGCTACAATACCTATGACAATAGCAGTAATAAGAGCGTTTTGTAAGAAATGAAAACTATAAAGTCCATCAATAAACTCTTTAATCATTATTTTCACCTCCAGTAAAGAATAAGTCAGTGCCATAAGCTGTAGTTAAATTAGTTCTTGTGAAAGTTGATTCAGTATCACCAAAAGCAATAACTTCTTTATTAAGCAATAGAACTCTATCAAAATATGAATGAACTTTTCTCAAGTCATGGTGAACTATTAATATTGTATGTCCTTTATCACGAAGATTTCTAAGTGTATTCATGATAATCTCCTCACTTACAGAATCGATACCAACGAAAGGTTCATCTAAGAATATATATTTAGCATCTTGTACAAGACAACGAGCTATTAATACACGTTGGAACTGTCCACCGGATAGTTCACTAATTTGTCTATTAGAGAATTTCTCTAGACCAACTAACTTTAAAGCGTCGTCAACTTTTTGCCAATCAGATTTTTTTAATTTTTTTAGTATTCCAATCTTAGAATATAAGCCAAGAGAAACACATTCTCTAACTTTTATTGGAAAGTTGTAGTCAATATTTATTTTTTGCTCGACATAAGCAACATTGTCAAGATTTTCTTTTGCAATCTTGTCATCAATTTTTGAAATACCAGTTGAGGGTATTATATTCAAAACGGCTTTTATTAAGGTAGATTTACCAGCACCGTTAGGCCCTATTATACCTGTAATTCCAGGTCCTTTAATTTCTAAATTAATATTAGAAAGGGCAGGAGTTTGGTTATAAGTAACATTTAAATTTTCTATCTTTATCATACTTGTCCCTTCTTATTTTATTTTGTGTTTATACATTAAAGTTTACCTCAGGAAAGAAAATAAGTCAAGTAAATTTTGTTGTATTCAGAAAAAAAATATGAAGAAATCTAAAAAACTACACAAAAATAATAAGTTTTTGAGAAAAAAATATAGAGAAAAATAAAAAAACCTACCTTACAAAAAATATTGTAAGGTAGAAATAAGGGAGTAAATATGAAAAGTCTTTATTATAAGCTAGGGAGACTTATAATAAAAGAACATATGAAGTAATATAAAAATTACTTCACTTATAAGTATAACAGAAGTATATACAAAAAACAAGAGGAAAATACAATTTTTTTTGAAAAAGTGATGTATTTTTTTGGTAAAATATTAATGGAACCTGGTTTATACAAAAAGATAAAATATTTGCTAATAATACAGTGTTTTATTTATATATTAACTATAATCAATGCTACTATTACAGTAAATAATATGTGATTTGTATTTACTGTAAAGGTGTAAATATATTGTTGTTATATATATGTACTATGAATGATAATAAATTATTAAAAAAAAATTAATATAATATTAAGTTAATAATTATATGGTTAAAAGTAGTGAATATAAAAAAATGTTTGAGAAGGTGTTTTGTTCGTTAACTAAAATTTGTTGGCTTTGAAGTTGATATTTAATAGAAATTATTTTATGATTGTATATCTACTGAATATAAAAAATAAAAAGAAGTTAGATGTTAGTACTAACTCCTTTTTTTAGTTTATTTTTTTAATTTATTTTATTTCGAATTTTTCTCTAACAATTCTAGCGACTTGTTCACAATACTTATCTGTAAGTTCATCACTGCTGGCTTCTACCATAACACGGATAAGGTTTTCTGTTCCGGAGGCACGTAATAAAATTCGACCGTTACCTTCTAATTCTTTTTCAACTTTTTTACACTCATCTAATATCTCTGAATCTTCCATGGCAGCTTTTTTATCTATTACTTTGATGTTTACTAGTTTTTGAGGGTAAATACTCACTTCGTTGGCCAACTCTTCTAATGATTTACCAGATGATTTAATAATGTCTGCAAGTTTAACTGCTGTAAGTATACCATCACCAGTTGTTGCATAATTCATAAGTATAATATGACCTGATTGTTCACCGCCTAGTGAGTAGTCATTGTTTCGCATTTCTTCTACAACATATCTATCTCCAACCGCAGTTTTTATTGATTGAAGACCGTGTTCATCTATTGCTTTGTAGAATCCAATGTTACTCATTACAGTAGAAACGACCATGTTATCTTTTAATTCGCCACGGTCTTTAAGGTGTTTTGCTAAGATAAACATAATTTTATCACCATCTACGATATTTCCTTTGGCATCTACAGCAAGGACTCTATCTCCATCTCCATCGAATGCAAATCCCATATCTACATCGTTGTTTTTTACGAATTCAGCTATAGTGTTAATTTTTGTAGATCCAACATTATCATTAATGTTAATTCCATTAGGTTGACAACCAATAGTTTCAATATCAGCTTCTAAATCACCGAAGATAAAAGGAGCTACACCAGTTGTTGCACCATTAGCACAGTCAAGTGCAATTTTAACTCCAGATAAATCTCCTGAAATGGATTGTTTAATGTGTTGAATATATTTTTGGCTTAATTCATTCGCACCGTATAGTTTTCCAATTTTTTCAAAACTAACATTTTTAATCTCATCAGAGTTATCGATAAGATGTTCAATTTCTAATTCTTGTTCGTCTGTAAGTTTAAATCCATCAGGACCAAAAATCTTAATTCCGTTGTCTTGATAAGGATTGTGTGAAGCTGAAATCATGATACCACTATCAGTCTCTATAGTTTTAGTTAAATAAGCAATTGCAGGTGTAGGAATTGTACCAATTGTCATTACATGTACTCCAGTACTAGTAAGACCAGCTGATAGTGCATGTTCAATCATATCGCATGAAATTCGCGTATCTCTACCTATTATTACTTTTGGATGTTCTTTTTTTTCAGTAAGTAATTTACCTAGAGCTTTACCTACTTTAAAACTCAAATCGGCAGTAAGTGATTCACCTGCGATACCACGAATACCGTCTGTTCCAAAATATTTTCTCATAAAAAAATGACTCCTTGTTTTATAATCTATATGAATATTACTATATAAAGTGAAATAAGTCAAGATTTTCATAATATTGAATTACTTATGAAGTCCTAAATATTAGGTATCGGATAATTTTAAAACTAATTTTGTGGATTATAAATTTGTGTTTTTGGAAATAAGTTTTGTCAAAATAGTAAATTCTTATTTTATATTTATTTTCAAAAAAATATTTTGTAAAGAGAATTAAAATATTAATAAACCACTGAAACAAATATTGTAACAGTGGTTTTTGATGATTTATTAGAGTTTATTCATTTAGTTTTGCTATATCATCTAATACTTTTTTAGCTTCATCCTTATTATTTTTCGAATATACGTGTTTATTATATATAATAGCACTTATAGAAATCATATGCGCAGATACAGGTGCTGCTAAGAATAAGAATGCAATAGCTAAGAAAAATTTAAACTCAAATACATGTAAGTATCGATAGAAATAAACAAATCCAGCTATAAGAACTAATTCAACAGCGAAAGATCCTGTAACACCAGCAGCATGAATTTTCGTCATTTCATCTGGTAATCTTATGAACCCAATGACAGTAGCTAACATAGCAATGATTGAGGCTAAAATTAGAAGTATGATAATAATGTCTAAAATGTTATTTAGTATCATCGCTAAATACCTCCTTTTTAGCTAAGAATCTAGCGGTAACAATAGTTCCGACTAAACATATAATTGTTATTATAAGTATTAGAGAAATGTATGAAAAAGTTTTGAAATACATACTTACTAATACTATCAAACAAATAAGAGGCATAGCAAGAAGATCACTTGCTATTAATTTATCGAATATACTAGGTTTTTTTACAATATATATTAGTAAGAAACATATCATCGCTATACTAGCAAAAATACCTAGTATAATAGAGTATTCTAATATTTTATCCATCTAAATCGACCTCCAGTATTGCTTTTTCAAAACTATTTTTTATACCTTCAATCTCACCAGCAATATCATCAGTGTCTAAGCAGTGAATGTGCAGGACTTTATTATCATGCCCAACGTTTACTGTTAGAGTACCTGGTGTTAATGTAATCATATTAGCAAGTAGTGTGATTTGCCAATTTTTTTTCACTTCTAAAGGATATTCAAAAATAACAGGATTAACATCAAGTTCTTTTTTAAACATTAATTTTAGTACATTTATATCAGCTTTTAATAATTCAATTAAAAACATTAAGATTAATTTTATCCATTTATAGACATATATATAATAAAGTTGTTCTCCAAGTATATTTTTTGCGAAGGTATTTCTGAATATGAATAGGAGAATCATTCCCCAAAAGAAACCTACAGCGAAATATTCAGAGTTGTAGTTACCTGAAAAGAACGTCCATATTACGCCAACTAGTATATTAATTAAAAATTGTAGTGCCATAATTATGCTCCTTTCTTAAGTACTAAATCAATATAGTGTTGTGGATTTAATACCATTTGTATACCTTTATCGAAGAAACTATCTAGTAGATTAGTACTAATTCCTATAATAAGTGCTATAGTAACAATAACAATCAGAGGAATTTGTACTCCTTTAGGAAGTGGTCTTAGAATTAGGTTTTTATTAATATTATCGTAAAATATATTTAAAAATATTTTAATTAGAGAGTAGAAAACTACCAATCCTGATAAAGCTACTAGTACAGCTATAAAGGTATTATTGTTTGTAACTAAACCTTTAATAATCAGTGCTTTACCATAGAAACCACTAAATGGTGGAACTCCGGCTAATGATAAAACTACTATAAAGTATATCCAACCAAGGAGAGGGTATCTATTTATTAAACCACATTTTTGAACATATTTAACACCACTAACATAGATGATTAATCCAACTATGATAAATAGAGCGGCTTTTAAAAGTATATCATTAACGGCGTAGAATAAAGCTCCTTTAACACCAAAAGTGTTTAATGTAGCAGTTCCACATACCATAACACCTAGTGAAATTACTATATTGAAGATTACTATTTGTTTTAAATCTTTTTGATAGATTGCACCGATACAACCTGCTACTATAGAAATTGCTCCAAGTATTAATATATATGATTTAATAAAACTTGACTCATAATAGAATAATCCGTATGTTCTAATTATTGAATATAGTCCAACTTTAGTAAGCAATGCTCCAAATATTATTGAAATTGCTATTGGAGGTGCTGCGTATGATCTATTCATCCATGTAAATAGAGGGAATAAAGCACCTTTCATACAGAACACAAATATCATTACAGCTCCAACAAGATATAATCCGCGTCGATCTGCCATTGATGAGATTGTTTGTGAGATGTATGCCATATTTAAACTACCAACAATTGTGTAAAGATATCCAATGCTAATAACAAATAAACTACCAGCAAATACATTCATTAGTACATAACTTATTGAAGATTTAAGTTGTTCTTTATTAATACCTACTAGTAGTAGTAAGTATGATGACATAAGTAATATTTCATAGAAAACAAATAAGTTGAAAATATCACCTGTCGTGAACGCTCCATTAATTCCGACCATGATTAATAGGAATCCTGGATAGAAGAAGCTAAGTTCACGTACTTTGTCAATTGTTTTAAATGAATATATTAAAGTTGCCAGAAATACGATAGATGATGTAGTTACTAAGATACTATTTAATCCATCTAGTGTTAAAGTGATACCAAATGGACTAGCCCAGTTCCCCATTTCTAGTATTAGTATTCGATGTTTATCGACTAAATAAATATTGTAGATAGAAAATACTAAAACTAGTAGAGTAGCTAATGTAGTTAATAAACGTTGCATTGCTATTCTTTTTCTAAATAATACTGTAATTGCAGCAAATAGAAGGGGTATAAAAATTGGTATAACAGGTAAATTACTATGCATTTTTTCTTTCCTCCTTCATATTATCTACATCTTCAAGATCAATTACATTATCGCTTCCTTTTAGTTTGTAGTTAGCTATATAAATTGAAATTAATAAACAAGTTACCGCAAAACCAATTACGATTGCAGTAAGAATAAGTGCTGCAGGGATAGGGTCTATATAATTTTTTCCTAACTCTGAAATAATAGGAATATCACCATCATATAAACCTCCTGCGATTAAAATTATTAAGTTGGCAGCATGTCCAAAAAGACCAACTCCAATAATAATTCGCATCATACTCTTTGAAAGCATTAGGTAAACACCAAATCCAACAAGAATACCACATAAGATAATCATATAAAATTCCATTATTTACCATCCTTTCCGAAAGCCAAAATAACTGACATTAGTACTCCGACAACTACAAAATAGACACCTAAGTCAAATATTGCAGCTGTGTGTAATTCCATTTCACCCATTATAGGAACGTGAATGTGTGTAAAGTGATGTTTGAAGAAATTTTTTCCGACTACAACACCACTGAAAGCTGTTCCGATTGAGAAAAGTAGTCCGATAGCAGTAACGTAAACATAATTAATAGGAAGAAGTTTAGTCACTTTATCTATTCCATATGTAAACATTGCTAGTGCTAATGCCATCGTACAAAGAAGTCCACCAACGAAACCACCACCAGGAAGGAAGTGACCACCAAAGTACAAACTAAGTGAAAGTAGGAAAATACATCCTGAAATAATTGCAGATAATGATTTTAAGATTACATCATTAGTTTTCATCTTTTGGTCCTCCTCTTTTAATAATTTTAAACATTGCATAAATTATCAATGCTACCATTGTCATAACTGTGATTTCAAATAAGGTATCAAATCCCCTAAAGTCAACGATAATAACATTAACTATATTACCACCACCGGAATCAACTACATTATCAAAGTAGAATTGGCTGATTTCTGATGGATTTTTATATGCATATGATACTAATCCGATAATAGTAAAACTAATACCAGTTAATGCAGCAATTATTGCATTTGTAAGTTTAAATTGATATTTTTCTACTTGTTTTGTTTTATCTGTTAATAAGATAAATGCAATTAAGAAAATAATAGTAGAAATTGATTCAATAACAAATTGAGTCATTGCTAAGTCTGGGGCTCTAAATGTAACATATAATGCAGTCATCATAAACCCAATTCCAGAAGATAAGATAATAAGAACTAAACGATTATATACAGTTGTAAGAGCAACACAACAAATCAAGATACATATACCAATGAAAATATTCATGTAATGAATTGTAGAAAATTTATTGATTAACAGTGGTCTTCCTATTGCAAAATATCCACCAATAATAGTTGCTGATAAAACTAAGAATATATAACTCATATTTCTTCTAAGTTGATTAGTGATAAATGAATCATGTAAATATCCACTTATTTTATGTAATAAAGCACCTCCGTTATCATAAGCTCCATGGATGGAAATGATTATTGGATTTAATGAATAAATACCGTTCTCACTAGCAAATACTTTGTAAATCCCAAAGCTTGCAATTATTACAAATATTGATGTAAGTAGCTCGCTCGATAAGAAAGTGTCATGATGAATGTGAGTTATTACTTCGTTATTTGTAATTTTCACAGCTAGAGCAGCTTGTTGAGCTGGGACTACAACGAAGTCTTTTATAAATGTATTAATTATAACAAATACTACAAGTATTATAGGTGAGATGAAAATTCCGTTACTAGGAAGATGTAATTTTTTCTCACCAAGTACGTTGTTGTTAAATGTACCTAAGAAAGGTTTAAAGGCAAGTATTAGTGAATAAATTGCCGTTCCTAAGGCTCCAATAACAACAGATATTACAATAACCATGTACAACATACTAGATTGTGTTAATCCATAGACTACTGTTAGGAAGTATTCTTTTGAGTAAAATCCACTTAAAGGTGGAATTCCAGCCATTGAAAATCCAGCTATAACACTAAGTATAAAGCTAAGTGGCATGAATTTTTTTATTCCACGTAATTTTTCAATATCTCTGCTGTGGAATGAATGATCGATAATTCCAGTAATCATAAATAAACATGCTTTAAATGCGGCATGGTTTATGATGTGGAAGCAAACAGCATAAAATGCAAAAGTATAAACATAGTGATTATCATTATATAATCCAAGGTTTGCAATACCAATCATAAGCGTCATCATACCAAGTTGACTTATTGTAGAATAAGCTAAGATTCCTTTTAAATCTTTTAAGAATATTGCAGATATAGAACCTATTAGCATTGTTATTGTTCCGAAGATAATTAAAATATTACCAAATGTAGTAGAGAATGAGAAAATAATACCAATTCGAAGCAGTAAGTAGATACCAGCTTTAACCATTGTTGCTGAGTGTAAATAACTACTGATTGGTGTTGGAGCAGCCATTGCATCAGGTAACCAAATATGGAATGGGAATTGAGCAGACTTAGTAAATGCACCAAATATTATTAAAATCATCGCAATTAGATATTTACTGTTATATCCATGATTTTTAGTGAATTCTATTACTTCACTAATATTAAAGCTACCTGTGATATTATTTAAAACAAATATTCCTGCTAACATTAATACTCCACCAGAAACAGTAATGATTAATGATTTTAGTGCTCCTTTTCTTGAAGCGTCGTTTTCATGCCAATAACTAATTAGAAGAAATGAAGATACAGAAGTCATTTCCCAAAACATATACATACTAAGCATATTGTCTGATAAAACTACTCCCAACATAGCTGACATAAACATTAGTAGGAATATGTAAAATTTATGTAATTTTTCATCTGTAATACTCATATAATAGCAAGAGTATAAGATTACTAGAGTACCAATTCCTGTAATCAGTAAAGCAAAAAGGAGTGATAAACCATCTAAGTGTAGATTTAAATCGAGTCCCACATTAGAAACAAATGCTAGTTTTTTATAAATTGTTCCACCTAAATAGATATTCTTAATATTTGAAACAAAATACCCAAACAGGATTAATGGAACAATTATAATAAATTTCCCAGTATGTATGTTTTTAAAGTTTGTCCTTAAGAAAGGTACAAAAAACATAGCAATTATTGGTAAAAAGACAGCTAATTGTAACATAAAAAAACCTCTTTCTTATATATTTTATTTATAACATTAATTATATACCAAAATTGATTAAAATACTATTAATATTCAAGTTTTATATAATTATTTTTCAATTTGAAATGTTTGTAATTACAAGGTATCGTTA
The DNA here is from genome assembly GCF_963525875.1 of uncultured Gemella sp. GTDB lineage: Bacteria > Bacillota > Bacilli > Staphylococcales > Gemellaceae > Gemella. The sequence goes on from NZ_CAURMG010000018.1 coordinate 28,127, forward strand.
TAATGTCAAATGAAAGCGATAAAAATTAGTGTTAATTAGTAAATTAAACTAAAAAATATAATTTTATTTTTCAAGGATAAGAATTATATGTTATAAAAAGTATTAATTTAAATTTAAAGGAAAATAAGTTATTATAAAGTCTTTGTTGTCAGAATATTTATTAAAAAATAAAGATAATTATTTTTTTAATATCTCTTGTTTAAGAAGAGAAAAAAAGGTATAATAAAGTTATTAATATATTTACAGGGGGACTATCTGATGTCACACAAACAAACACCACATATTAAACCTAATGGAGTAGAAATCGCAGAAACGATTTTATTACCAGGGGATCCACTTAGAGCAAAATTTATTGCAGAAACATTTTTAGAAGATGCAGTATGTTTTAACGAAGTGCGTGGTATGCTTGGATATACTGGAACATATAAAGGTAAAAAGATTTCTGTAATGGGAACAGGTATGGGACCAGCTAGTATCGGTATTTATTCTTATGAATTAATTCATACTTTTGGAGTTAAAAACTTAATTAGAATAGGAACTTGTGGAGCTTTACAACCAGAAGTGAAATTATATAATGTAATTTTAGGAATGGGTTCATCAACAAATTCTAACTATATGCACCAATATAATATTCCGGGGAACTACAGTTTAACAGCTTCGTTTGATTTGTTATTAAAAGCATACAATAGAGCTCAAGAAATGGGGCAAGCAGTACACGTAGGAAACATCTTATGTAGTGAAATATTCTATAATGCAGATGAAAAAGCTATGGAAAATTGGATTAAAATGGGAGTTTTAGCAGTTGAAATGGAAAGTACAGCATTATATGCCAATGCAACAGCTGCTGGAGTTAATGCTCTAACTATATTGACAGTTAGTGATTCATTAGTAACAGGGGAAGAAACTACACCAGAAGAAAGACAAACAGCATTTACAAAAATGATGGAAATTGCTTTAGGTTTAGCATAAAAATAAAAAATAAGAGGTAATATGATATGAGTAATTATCAAGAATTATATGAAAAATGGTTAAATAGTTCAGCTTTAACAGAAGATGAAAAACTTCAATTAAAAAATGTAGCTGACGATGAAGTAGAAAAAGAAGATAGATTTTATAAAGAATTAGAATTCGGAACTGCGGGATTACGTGGTAAAGTAGGTATGGGTTCTAACAGAATGAATAGATTTATCATTGCTCGTGCTACAAAAGCATTAGCACAAACTATCATTGATAATGGATTGCAAGAAAAAGGTATTGCTATTGCTCATGATCCGCGTCTTTTCTCAAAAGAATTTGCTAAGTTAGCAGCATTAGTAATGGCTAGTAATGGAGTTAAAGCATATTTATTCGAAGACTTACGTCCGACTCCTGAATTATCATTTGCAGTTCGTTATTTAGGAACAGCTAGCGGTATTAACATTACAGCAAGTCACAATCCTAAAGAGTATAATGGATATAAAGTATATTGGCAAGAAGGATCTCAAATCAAATCTGATATAAGTGATAAAGTATTAGAGTACATTAACTCTATGGATATTTTTGATAATTATGTTACTTTAACAGAAGAAGAAGCACAAGAAAAAGGATTATTAGTTTATATCGGACAAGAAATTGATGAAGAATTCTATAGAGAATCTTTAAACTGTGCAATTAATGATGAAAATATTGATAAAAACATTTCTGTAGTTTATACACCATTAAATGGAGCTGGATACAAAGCTGTAACAACAGTTCTTGCTCGTCGTGGATTTGAAAATGTACATGTTGTTGAAGAACAAAAAGATCCAGATGGGACTTTCCCAACAATTGAATATCCAAACCCAGAAGACACTGCAGCATTTGAATATGGTGAAAGATTAGCTAAAGAAGTTAATGCTGATGTAATTATCGCAACTGATCCTGACTGTGACCGTCTTGCTGTAGAAGTAATTCACAATGGTGAAGTAGTTTCTCTAAATGGTAACCAAGCTGGTGCAGTATTAGTTCAATATGTTATTGAAAATCTTGCTAAGCAAAATAAACTTCCTGAAAATCCAGTGCTAGTTAAGTCTATCGTAACTTCTAAAATGGTTGAGCCACTTTGTAAAGAATATGGAGTAGAAGTAATCGATGTTCTAACTGGATTTAAAAACATTTGTGCATTACCAAATGAATGGGATATTACAGGTGAGAAAAACTATGTAATGGGATATGAAGAAAGTATTGGATACAATGTTGGTACATTCCTACGTGATAAAGATGGTGTAACTATTGCTATGTTATTAGTAGAAGCAGCAGCATTCTACAAAACACAAGGTAAAACATTAGTAGATGTACTTGACGGATTCTATGAAAAGTATGGTTATTACTTAGATAAAACTATCTCAATCGTTCTAGAAGGAGCAGCAGGTGCTCAAAGAATTAAACGTATGATGGAAAAATATCGTGAAATTTTTGCTCGTGAAATAGCTGGAAGCGAAGTAGTAGCAATTACCGACTACTTAGTACAAAAAGAAAAAACTGTAGCTACTGGTGAAGAAAAAGATATCGAAATCGAAAAAACTGATGCTGTAAAATTCAGTTACTCTGATGAATCTTGGTATACTTTACGTCCAAGTGGAACAGAACCAAAAGTAAAACTTTATGTATACGTTAAAGATGCAGATAAAGAAGTTGCTAAAGAAAAATTAGTTAAATTTGAAGAAAAAGTATTAGAATTACTTTATTCAATTGATTAATACGAAAATAGTAGGAAGATGCACTTTACTCAAATTTGGGTTAGTTTCTTCCATAACTTGAATTTAGTATACAACCGAAAAAGGGGCTGACCTATAAGACCTAAATTTTAACAAAGTGTATATGATAACTCATAGACGCAGTGGTTTATTGATATCTAAATTCGCTTTATAAAAGCTTTTTAGATATCTAATAAACTTTGCGGGGGTGACTCGACAAAATCGATTTCTACGAAATCACGATTTTTGAGTCACTCCCTTTTTCACTATTTATTGTAATATTTTAGATATTCTTTACAGAATTGTCTAGCTGTTAATTTTCCACTTTGTCTATCTGCGTATGATTCACTAACAAATTTTGAAATTTCATCAGTGTATTCAACTTTTGGTAAAGGATTCTCAAGTACTGTATCTTTGTTAATTGCAAAAGTTGAAAAACATATACCTACTAAACGAGTATGTCTAGTTTCGTGGTTAAATGCACTAAGTTCAGCGAAAATTTCAACACTTCTAGTACCAACTCTTGAGATATAACTGTCGATAATTAAGGCTTCGTGTCTATGTACGACATCTAAAAATTGATATGTATCAATACTTGCAGTAAAGAATGGTAGATGAGTATATCTGCGGATTACTAAACCCTGCACGTCATCAAGCCAATAAAGTGTTTGTCCTCCAAACAGAGTATCGTGTCTGTTCATATGGTTAGGATAAATAGTATGAAAGTTTTCAATCCTAGTATCTTTGTAATTTATAACTTCTTGCATGAAAAAGTTCTCCTTAAAACATAATTTACTAATGTCTAATACTAAATTAGAATACATATGTAATTGTAACATAAAAAAACATTAAAATTAAGAAAATTGTTTATGAAATTAGAAAAAAGGATGCCTAATATATAAATTAAAAATAGTATAGTATAGCCTTTACATTTTGTTGAAAAGTATATTATAATAAAAGAAAATACAAATGAGGTGAAGAATAATGAAATATGAAACTATGTTAGAACGTTTTTTAGGATATGTTAATTTTAAATCTAGATCTAGTGCTGCTAGTATGACAATTCCGTCTACTCCGGAGCAAAAAGATTTTTTACGCATGTTAAAAGGTCAATTAGAGGAATTAAATCTTAGTGATATAGTTCTTAATGAGGAAAATTGGTTCTTAACAGCAACTTTGCCAGCTAACACAGACAAACCCTACGATAGAATAGGTTTTATTTCTCATGTAGATACAGCTGATTTTAATGTTGAAGGAATTAATCCGCAAGTTATTGAAAACTATGATGGTAATGATATTGTTTTAAATAAAGAGCAAAATATAGTAATGACTACAGAAGAGTTTCCAAATCTGCATAACTATAAAGGTTTAACTCTTATTACAACCGACGGAACGACATTACTAGGTGCTGATGATAAGGCTGGAATTACAGAAATAGTTGAAGCTATTAAATATTTAAGTGAGCATCCTGAAATAGAGCATGGAGATATTCGTATTGCTTTTGGGCCTGATGAAGAAATTGGACGTGGTGCTGATCATTTTGATGCGAAAGGCTTTGCTACAGACTATGCATATACAATGGATGGTGGAGTTCTAGGAGAACTTCAATATGAAAGTTTTAACGCTGCTCAAATTACGTATAAAATTACAGGAGTAAGTGTGCATCCTGGTACAGCAAAAGGTAAAATGAAGAATGCTAATATGATTGCTGCTGAATTAGCTTCGTTATTCCCGGAAAAAGAAGTTCCTGAACATACTGAAGGCTATGAAGGGTTCTACTTACTACATAATATGCAAGCTAGAATAGAGGAAGCAGAAATGGTTTATATTATCCGTGATCATGATAGAGAAAAGTTTTTAGCTCGTAAAAAATTTGCAGAATCAGTTGCTGCTAAAATTAATGAAAAATATGGAAATGTTGTAGAATATGAATTATATGATCAATATTATAATATGGGTGATGTAATAAAAGAAGATAAACGTTGTGTCGATGTGGCTGAACAAGCTATTAAAAATGTAGGGGTAACACCATTAATAATTCCAATACGTGGAGGTACTGATGGATCTAAGATTTCTTACATGGGAATTCCTACACCTAATATTTTCGTTGGAGGAGAAAACTTCCATGGACAATATGAATTTAGTTGCTTAGAACACATGAAAAAAGCAGCGGATACAATAGTTGAAATTGCTAAACTGGCAAAAAAGTAGAAAAAATCACACCTTGGTGTGAGAGATAAAAATAATTTGAATTATAATCTATAACTCTAATACTTATAAAAGTATTGGAGTTATAACTATTTGAAAATATGATAATTATTGTAGTAGTTACTTGGAAAATATAACTAACTGATAATTGAAATTATTGGAAATAATCCTAAAAAAATGGTTTGTACCTTTATTTCATACAAAAATTTTTAGAAATTAGAAAAAAATTAAAAAAATCATGCAATAGCCTCAAATATATGGTACAATAGTAATGTATATTAACTAAAAAATTGAAATGAAAGTGAGGATGGTTGTAAGATGACAAAAAAAACATTTTATGTTACAACTCCTATTTATTACCCAAGCGGTAACTTACACATAGGGCATGCGTATACAACAGTAGCGTGTGACGCTTTAACAAGATATAAAAAATTAAGTGGATATGATACATACTTTTTAACAGGTACAGATGAACACGGTCAAAAAATTCAACAAAAAGCTCAAGAAAAAGGAATTTCTGAACAAGCTTATGTTGATGAAATGATTAAGGATATTAAAAAATTATGGAAAGCTATGGATATAGATTATAGTAAATTTATCCGTACTACAGATGACTATCATGAAAAAGCAGTAGCTGAAATTTTTGATAGATTAGTAGAAAAAGGTGATATCTATCTTGGGGAATACAAGGGATGGTATTCTATTAGTGATGAAGAATATTTCACAGAGACACAGCTTCAAGAAGTTTTCAGAGATGAAGATGGAAATATGATTGGTGGTATTGCGCCAAGTGGAAATGAAGTAAAACTAGTTAGTGAAGAATGTTATTTCTTTAAAATGAGTAAATATGCGGATAGATTGGTAAAATACTATGATGAACATCCTGAATTCATTTTACCTGAAAGTAGAAAAAATGAAATGCTAAATAACTTCATCAAACCGGGATTAGAAGATTTAGCTGTTACTCGTACAACATTTGATTGGGGAGTAAAAGTAAAATCTAATCCTAAACATGTTGTGTATGTTTGGATTGATGCCTTAGTTAACTATATTACAGCTTTAGGTTATGCAACAGGTGAGAGTGAAGAACTATTTAATAAATATTGGCCAGCTGATGTACAAGTAGTAGGTAAGGAAATTGTACGTTTCCACGTAATATATTGGCCAATTTTACTTATGGCCTTAGATTTACCTTTACCTAAGAAAGTTTTTGCACATGGTTGGTTACTTATGAAAGATGGTAAGATGAGTAAGTCTAAGGGGAATGTAGTAGATCCATATATGTTGATAGAACGTTACGGACTAGATTCAGCACGTTATTACTTATTGCGTGAAGTTCCATTTGGGCAAGATGGAATTTTCACACCTGAAAGTTTTATTGATAGAATTAATTCTGATTTATCAAACGACTTAGGAAATCTATTGAATAGAACTATTTCTATGATCAATAAGTATTGTGATGGAGTAATTCCAAAGTTTGTCGAACCAACCACTGAATTTGATAAAGAATTAGTTGATTTATCAAAAGAAGTTATTACAGAGTATGCAGAATACATGGAAAATATGCAGTTTTCAAAAGCATTAGAATCAGTGTGGAAGTTTATTTCTAGAACAAATAAGTATATTGATCAAACGACTCCATGGATTCTAGCTAAAGATGAAGCTAATCAATCTGAATTAGATAAAGTAATGAACTATTTAGCAGAAAGCCTTCGTATAGCTACAATTTTAATTTCTCCTGCTTTAACTAAAGCACCAGCGGAAATTGCTAAACAATTAGGAATTAAAGAAGATTTATTAGTTTTCGAATCAGCTAAAACATTTGGTGTATTTGATGGAACTGTAAAAGTAGTAGAAAAACCAACTCCAATCTTCCCAAGATTTGATAAAGAAGTGGAAGTAGAATATATAAAAGAACAAATGTCTCCTAAAGCACTTGCTAATCTGGAAACTGAATCAAAAGATGATACATATGTTGAACTTGCTAAAGAAATTACAATAGATAAATTCTTTGAAACATCTTTAAGAGTTGCACAAGTCTTAGAATGTGAAAAAGTTAAGAAAAGCTCTAAATTATTAAAATTTAAATTAGATTTAGGAAATCATCAAAGACAGATAGTTTCTGGTATTGCAAAATACTATGATCCAGCGGAACTTATTGGTAAAAAAGTTGCAGTTGTAGCTAACTTAAAACCAGTTAAACTGTGTGGAGAATTAAGTGAAGGAATGATTTTATCAGCGGAAAAAGATGGGGTTTTACGAGTAGTAGAAATCAATGCTGATATTCCTAACGGAGCAGAAATAAGATAATAAAAAAGGGGACTTAGCAAAAAGTTCTAAATACATAAGAAAATTTATAATAGCAGTGCTATATTTATATCTAAGCTCATTTTATAACACTTTTAGATATAATAAACTATGCTGGGGGATGCCTTGATAAAATCTTTTATTGAGGTATTCCTTTTTTCATAAAGTAAATTTGTTAAAAAAATCCACCTAAGATACTATCAAAGGTGGATATAATATTAAGATGTAGTTTTTTGGTTATTTTGAGAATTGTTCTTGTTGTTATTATCAATGTTTTTTGATTTTGGTGTTTCTCTATTTACTTCAGTTACACGTACAGGGTTAACTGGTACAAATGAACCGTCGGTTACATAGTAGATTAATCTATTATTTGTAATTCCTATACCATTAATATTTAATTGAGCACCATTACCAAAAGTAACTCTCACTTTACTTACTGACTCATCAGAGTAAACATTTTGAGTTGCTAGGAATTTAATAGCAACAGGGCGAGAAATGAAGTTATCAAGTTGGTCAGTTTTTGTGTCAATAGTTACAAATTTTTCATTTGCTGTAATAAATTGTCCTTGGAATTTTCCAGATGAAATATGATACATTAGATAACCTGCAGGAGAAACTATTTTATTTACAGTAAACTTAGTACCTGGCTCAATTACATCTCCTTGATCTGACCAACTAGCAGATTTAAACGCGTGGATTTTCTTGGAAACAGTAACTTCACGGTTAACATCGAATGAATAAGATGTGAAGTTACCTGCTAGTTTTGCAGTAATCTCTTCATCTTGAGCATCAGAATCAATACGCGCAGCTTCAGCCTTCTCTTGAGCAGCTAAAATTTTTGCTTTTTCTTCAGCTTCTTTTTGTTTTTTCATCTCTTCAGTTGTATCTACTGCTGTAGTATTAGCTTCTCCAAAACTCACATAGTGTTCTTTAGCAGATGAGATGAATTTTAAAGTAATTAAAAAGAATATTGAAAGCAAAGTCGCTAAAATAATAGAAGTAGCTATTTTTACTTTTATATTTTTAGAAATATTTTGTATTTGAGGATAATCTTTTACATTTTTTCTTAAAATATTTTTATTTATAAATGCTTTAAGATAGAGGATAGATACTAAAAATATATTTTTTATTTTATTATCTATGTATTTGATCTTGAATGCTGTTTCATCTTCGTTAACAACTTCTTTTTTAATGCTATGTATCTCTTTCTTTAGTTCATCGAGTTTGAGCTCGATTTCAAGATTTTTTTGAATCTTTTCAATTATTTTCTTCTCAGATGCAATATCTTTTAAAATAATTTGCTTTTGAGATATTAAACTACTAAGTCTTTTTTCTTCAAGAGTTATTTTTTCTTTATCTTCTTTTCTATTTTTAAGAGTAGCTAGGGTAAGTTTTTTTTCTTCAATTTTGTCTTCTAATGATAATAAAGAATTTTGTAATGAAAGTAGTATATTTTCATGTTCTCTCTTTTCATTTTCTTTTTTTAGAAATTCTATTTTCTTTTTGTCTTCTAAGAGTTGGAACTCTTTTTCTTTTCTTCTATATTCTCTTTTTCTTTTTTCAGCTTGTTCTTTTTCAATACGCTCTCGCTCGTGTTCTTTTTCGCGAGCGATACGTTCTTTTTCAAGACGTTCTTGTTCACGTTTTTCTGCTTTTTCTTTTTCAATACGCTGACGCTCAAGCTCTTTTTCACGAGCAATGCGTTCTTTTTCAAGACGTTCTTGTTCACGTTTTTCTGCTTTTTCTTTTTCAATAC
>NZ_CAURMG010000019.1:0-32473 GCF_963525875.1 uncultured Gemella sp.
ATTGTAGAAGCTGCTGAATTGTCTAACAGATATATTACTGATAGATTCTTACCGGACAAAGCTATCGATTTAATTGACCAAGCTTGTGCTACTATTAAAACTGAAAACTCTTCTAACCCAGCTGAATTAGATACAATTAATCGTAAAGTTATGCAACTTGAGATAGAAGAAAAAGCCTTAAGTGGTGAAGATGATGATGTATCTAAAAGACGTTTAGAAAACTTAAAAGAAGAGTTGGCTAACCTAAAAGAAGAACAAAACAAACTTCAATTACAAGTTGATAGTGAAAAAGAAAAATTATCAGCTGTTAAAAATCTTCGTGAAAAAATCGACAGAGTTAAATTAGAGTTAGAACAAGCTCAAAATAGCTATGATTTAGAAAAAGCTTCTGAGTTACAATATTCTACTTTACCAAAATTAATACAAGAATTAGAAGAATTGGAAGAAAAATCTAAACACGAAGAGTACAAACTTCTAAAACAAGAAGTTACTGAAGATGAGATTGGATTTATCGTCAGTCAAATGACTGGTATTCCTGTAACTCGTCTAGTAGAAACTGAGAAAGAAAAATTATTGCATCTAGCTGATACAATTCATGAGAAAGTAATAGGACAAGATGAAGCTGTAGAGAGTGTAACTAACGCAATCTTACGTTCTCGTGCTGGTATCGCAGATCCTAACAGACCGATTGGTAGCTTCCTATTCTTAGGTCCTACTGGGGTAGGTAAAACTGAACTTGCTAAAGCATTAGCTCTTAACCTATTCGATGATGAACGTAATATCGTGCGTATCGACATGAGTGAATACATGGAAAAACACTCAGTTAGCCGTTTAATCGGAGCCCCTCCAGGATACATCGGATATGAAGAAGGTGGTCAACTTACTGAAAGTGTAAGACGTAATCCTTACAGTATTATCTTAATGGACGAAATTGAAAAAGCTCACCCAGATGTGTTCAATATCTTACTTCAACTTCTTGATGAAGGTACACTTACTGATTCTAAAGGTGTCGTAGTAGATTTCAAAAACACAATTATTATCATGACTTCTAATATCGGATCACTAGAACTATTAGAAGAAGTTAAAGACGGTGTAATTTCTGAACAAACTCGTAAAAATGTTACTAACCAACTTTACGGATACTTCAAACCAGAAATTCTAAACCGTATGGATGATATAATTATCTTCAAACCATTAACACAAGATAATATTAAAGGTATCGCTAATAAACTTCTTAACGAACTTGTTGCACGTATCGCTAACAGAAATATTACTTTAACATATGCTGATAATATTTCTAGTTGGGTAGCAACTGCTGGATTCGATATGAAATTCGGTGCTCGTCCGCTTAAACGATTCATCCAAAGTCAAATCGAAAACAAACTTTCAGTTGAATTAATCCGTCATGGTATCGAAGATGGAATGGAAATTCACTTAGACTATGTAGATGATGAATTAAAAATTGATATTAAATAAAATATTGATTTAGCCCCATAAAGTAGATGACTCAATAAATTCGATTTATCTGAAATCGGGATTGTTGAGTCGTTCCCAAATAACTATAGACCTCAGGAGAAATCCTGGGGGCTTTTTTGTATAAGGTTATATGAATTTTAAAAGATTAAAGTGTGGTAATTATTATCTTTTGTATAAACGAAATTTGTAGTATAATGATAAAATAAATAAATAGACGAACAAAATATTTGTGTAGGAGGAATTTGAATGAAAATAGCGGTTATGGCTGGAACACCAATTGATTCGAAATTAGGTGCAGAGTTATTGAATTCATATGGTTATGAAGATGTTGTTTTAGTGCCAATTTCTAATAATCCAGTAGAACAAACAACGTTTCAAGCTTTAGAAGATGAAGAACGTGAAAATATTATTGTGAAAATTATTGAAGAACTAAAGGAGAAAGATTGCGATGCTATTTTTGTGTATTGTAACTCACTTAGTTCGGTAGTAGATTTTGATAGATTAGCAGAAAAAATGAACATTTCTATTATCACTCCTATGCAAATGTATAGAAATCTTGGTCTTGAGTATAAGTATCTTGCTGTAATGGCGGCGAACTCTCATGGTCTTACGGGCGTTGAGAACAATCTTTATGTATCGAATCCGCGTCTAAGTGTATTAGGATTATCGATGTTGGAGCTTGTTAAGGCAATTGAGGAGGGGAATAAACCAGAACAGATAGTGGAAGATTTTAACTTCAAGACATTGTTTAATTATTTCGAATTAACTAATGTAGAAGCTGTTGTCCTTGGATGTACACATTTTCCTTATATAAAAAAAGAACTTGAAAAAATTACTAAACTTCCTATTATTGATGTCGGCGTATTTATGATAGAGAGTTTAAAAAATGATAGAAGTAAATTGATTGATTAAGTCGAATATAAAAACTAATAGATTAATAAGATAATAACAACAATAAAGCTAGTTAGAATTTGATTCTGACTAGCTCTTTTGTTATTTTATGTATTTCTGTTTGTGTTACGTGGTAACTCTATTTCCCTTCTAAGTAACTTTCATTTCTTTCTTTTGCCTGTTCAAAGATACTGTTGTATTCTTCAATCATTTCTTCTGTGTATTCTCCTTCAACTTGTTCACAGTCTAGTGAATAAAGTACTTTTTCAACTCTTTCATATACATCCTCTAGAGTAAACTCCTTATGAAGAAGTTTTTCTAATGTTTCCATACAGTTCGGGTCGATTTTTGGATATTTGTAATTTATCTGTTGATTTTTAATTCCAATATCATAAAATTCACGCATTATGTTTGCACGTTTTTGTTGATCTCCAAAGACACTAATATATATAGAAACAACTACTGAATCTTTAATTTTTCTTTGAGCGATTCCAGCGAATTTTTTTCCATTTATGCTTAGGTCATAATCACCAGGACAGTACGAGTTAGTTATTTCAATAGCTTCGATTTTGTTAGCACCTTCTGGGAAAACTGCTTTGATAAATTCTGTCATTAGCTCATAACCTTCATTAATTGAAAAGTTTTCTTTTGGTTTATTCATAATGATTGATAAATTTAATATACCTTTATCTGAAATTATTCCTAGTCCTCCGATGTTCCTAACAGCTGGAATAATATTATTTCTGTAGAAAGCGAATAATGCTTCATCGAAAAATGGAACACGCGTATCTGGTGCTCCGATTATTGCTGAGTTCGGCAATGTGTACATGTGTAGTATACAGTCATCGTTACCAGATACTGTACGTAAAAACATTTCATCAGTAGCAATAGGTATAAGAGGATTTACTATATTTAATGTTTTATAAACATTGAATTTTTTATTTCGAATAAGATCTAGCATAGCTACTCCTTTAACATGTCGATAATATTTTATAATCTTAAAAATTAATACTTTATAATTATAAGTTATGCGACTAATTTATGCAAGGTTTTAATGAATTATATATTATAAAAAAAGTGACTCGAACATCGTGATTTTAGAAAAAAAATTTTGTCGAGTCACATCTGTGTATATTATATTATAAGTTAAGTTTGTAATCTTCTGGTTTAATAATTGGTATTATTTTTGTAAATAGTTTTACGAAGAAGAAACCAGAAACTACAGGAATTACTACGAAGACGATTGCTGCTTTTAATATTTCTAAAGCACTTCCATCAGTAGTCGCAAGGTGTGCTAGTGGACCAACTAGACCGCTGAATCCGAATCCTGCACTCATTGCTGTTCCTTTAATGTTTAGTATTGAAGCAAATACTCCTGAAACAGCAGCGCTACACAGAACAGGTAGCATAATCTTCGGTTTAGCAAAAATATTTGCCATCGAGATTTTTGGAGATCCGATAAAGTGTGCGAAGCAAACACCTTTAGAGTTTACAGCCCATCCTGCTATTGCAAGTGTGAATCCACATGCACAGATTCCAAGGTTTGCAGCTCCTGAAGCTATTCCGTCGATATTAATTGCTAGTGCAACCCCAACTGATGTAATTGGAGAAACTACAAGACACGCAAAAATAACCGCGATAAGAATAGTAAGAATGATAGGTTGTAATGTAAGTAAATGTTTAATTCCATCTCCTAAAAGTTTAGTTACTCCTGAGAAGAATGGAAGAGTATATCTACCAATACCTCCGATAATTACAAGTGTTAATGGAGGTAAGATGATTACAGCATAGTTTTTAGCTTTGTCTCCAATTAGTAGGATGAATAATGTTGCTAATGCTGCAGTAAAGATCATTGTTACGATATCTCCAGAACCTTTTAACATAAGACCTGTTTTGTCTGGAGTAGGGATAATTGAACCACTCGCAAATAGAGTAGCTAACCCAATAGATACACTTTGAACAGGTGTAAATTTAAAGAATAATCCAATAATAATACCTGAAGCTAATCCAATCATAGCATTAGAAATAGTTATTGATAATGATAAGAACGCAAGTGAAGGATGAACCTTACCTATATATTTAAGTAGTTCACCAAGTAATGCACTTGGTACTAAACATAGAACTGTTCCTAGGGCGATACCGTTAAGGACGTTCATAGTAAAATTCTTAATAGAAATTTTTTCTTTCATATACATCATCTCCTTTATGTATTCGTAACCTAAAAAGGTTACTAATTATTATAACGTAAAATATATATTTTGTACATTAAAATTTACTAGTTTTATTTTGTAGTTTAACTTAATTTTAACTTTTCACTATATAGTGTATAATAATTATAAGAGGAAGAATGTAAAAAAGGAGATTTAAAATGAGAATACTAAGAAGTCTACTATCGTTATTAATAGTATTAGCGCTATTTGGCGGTGGTCTAACATATGCATTGACACCAAGTGAAACTATAAAAAATACAGAGAAATTATCAAATGTTCAAGCAACGACTAGTGTGGCGGATTTAAATAAAAATTTTATTTCGAATGTTTCTTTTTCAAATTCGAAATTATCGACTTCTCTAAAACTTGATAATGATACTTTTTTATCGATTTTAAAAAGCTCGGTGGAAAAGGACTCAGAGTTGCTTCAAGGAAGTTATAAGCTTGTAGGTAATCATATCGAGGCGAAACTTCCAGTTAAGCTTGGTCTTTGGGATAGTATTATTAATGCCAATATTAGAGTTGTTGGTGCAAATAATAGTGTAGATTTAGTGCTAGAAGATGCTAAAATTGGTAAGGTACCTATTCCTGATTTTGCTTTGGAAAAATATCTTAAAGAAGCATTGACTGGAACTGGAGTGGGTGTTAAAGGTAATATTGTATCTATAAAATCATTATCTTTACCAGTAAATGTTGATGGAGTGGATGTTTCTGGTGGAAACATTAATGTCACTGCATCTCTAACACAAAAACAAATTTTGGAATATACATCAGAAGCACTAAAATCATATCGTAGAACATAGTAAAAATTAAGATTTTGAATACAAGTTAAATTTAAGGAGATTGTGATAGTTTGTAAATCCTTAGGATTCGCTTTGTTTTCAAAGTCTTTTTTTATATTTTACTTATGTTTTCAGATAATTTAAAATTAAATTCACATAAAATACTTGAAAGTTTGTTGTTTATGTAATATAATAAACATATCGTAAATAAAGACAAGACGACTATGTGGAGTTTTTAGAGAGAAACTGGTTGGTGGAAAGTTTTATAGAAGCATGGAAGTTATCACTTTATTGTGTAATTATTTTAATAGAACAAACAAGCGCTCTTAGTAAGAGTTAAAAGAGGTGGTACCGTGGATACATTTCGCCCTCTATAACTTTTACTAAGAGCTTTTTATTTTGAAAGGAGAAAAAATGGTAGAATTAAAAGATACATTATTAATGCCAAATACGAAGTTTCCAATGCGTGGAAATCTTCCAAATAAAGAACCTGAATTCCTAAAACGTTGGGAAGAAATGGATTTATACAATAAAATTTTAGAAAAAAATGCTGGGAAACCATCATACGTACTTCACGATGGACCTCCATATGCGAATGGTAACATCCACATTGGGCACGCATTAAACAAAATTTTAAAAGACTTTATCGTTAAATATAAAAACATGAACGGTTTTGTTTCACCTTTTGTTCCTGGTTGGGATACCCACGGTCTTCCAATCGAACAAGTGTTAGTAAACAATGGTGTTGATAGAAAATCTATGCCAGCTAATAAATTCAGAAATAAATGTAAAGACTATGCTTTAAAACAAGTTGATAAACAACGTGCTGACTTCAAAAAACTTGGGGTTCTTGGTGACTGGGAAAACCCATACGTTACACTTGATCCAAAATTTGAAGCTGAACAAATTCGTGTATTTGGTAAAATGGTAGACAAAGGTTATATCTACAAAGGATTAAAACCTATCTACTGGTCACCATCTTCAGAATCTGCTTTAGCGGAAGCTGAAATCGAGTACCATGATCATACTTCACCATCTATCTATGTTGCATTCGACCTAGTTAGTGAAAATGGTGTAGTAGAAAAAGGAACTAAATTTGTAATCTGGACAACTACTCCTTGGACTTTACCTGCTAACTTAGGTATCGCTGTTCACCCAGATTTTGAATACCAAGTAGTTAAGTACAATGGAGAAAGTTACTTAGTAGCTAAAGAAAGAGTTGCATTCTTAACTGAAAAATTCGGTTGGGAAAACTACGAAACTGGTGAAGTATTAGTAGGTAAAGATTTAGAATACTTACTATGTCAACACCCATTCTTAGACAGAACATCTACATTAATCTTAGCTGATTATGTAACACTTGATTCAGGGACTGGTTTAGTACATACGGCTCCTGGACACGGGGTTGATGACTATCTTGTTGGTCAATTACAATATAAACTTGGAGTATTATCACCAGTTGATAACCAAGGTGTTCTTACAGAAGAAGCGGGGCAATTCGCTGGTAAATTCGTGTTTGACGCGAACAAAGACATTATCGCTCACTTAGCTGAAACTGGAGCATTATTAAAACAAGAAGATATTACCCACTCATATCCACATGACTGGAGAAGTAAAAAACCAATTATCTTCAGAGCTACGCCTCAATGGTTCTGTTCTGTAGATGCATTCCGTACAGAATTATTAGAAGCTGTAGATAACACTAAATTCTACAGTGAATGGGGTAAACCAAGATTATATAACATGATCCGTGATCGTGGTGACTGGGTAATCAGTCGTCAACGTGTTTGGGGTGTGCCAATTCCTGTATTCTATGCTGAAAATGGTGAAGCTATCCTTGATATCGACTTAATCGAACACGTAGCGAAAATCTTCGAAGAAGAAGGATCAACAGTTTGGTTCTACAAAGAAGCTAAAGAATTATTACCAGAAGGATATACTCACCCAGGAAGTCCAAATGGTGAATTCACTAAAGAAATGGACATCATGGACGTATGGTTCGACTCTGGAACATCTCACCAAGGATGTTGTGCAATTCGTAAAGAGTTAACTTACCCAGCTGACTTATACCTAGAAGGAAGCGACCAATACCGTGGATGGTTCAACTCTTCACTTATCACTTCTGTAGCAGTATCAGGAGTAGCTCCATATAAAGAGTTAGTATCTGCTGGATTCGTTATGGATGGTAATGGTAACAAGATGAGTAAATCATTAGGTAACGTTATTTCTCCTAATGATGTTGGTAAAGAACTAGGTGCTGAGATTATCCGTCTATGGTCTGCAAGTGTTGACTATACTCAAGACGTACGTATCTCTAAAGACATCTTAAAACAAGTTTCTGAAACATATAGAAAAATCAGAAATACTTTCCGTTTCTTACTAGGAAACTTATATAACGGAAGCTTTAACAACAAAACAGATCTTCTTGCATATGAGGACCTTGAAGAATTAGATAAATATATGGTTCTTAAGTTTGAAAAAGTTGTTGCGAAAGTATTAGATTACTACGAAAACTATCAATTCAACAGTATTACTACTGAATTAATTAACTTCTTTAACGTTGAATTATCTTCATTCTACCTTGACTACGGTAAAGATATTCTTTACATCGAAGGTGAAGATTCTCACAAACGTCAAAGTATGTTAACAGTTCTTTACACAGTATTAAGTAAATCTGTTAGATTATTCGCACCTATTCTTTCATTCACTGCAGAAGAAGTATATGACAATATGCCATATGAAGATGCTGAATCAGTTCACTTAACTGACTTCCCAGTTAAGAACTTAATCGATGATGCAGCATTAGAAGCTAAATGGGATAAACTTTTAGAAGTTCGTGATGATGTAAACAAAGCATTAGAAGAAAGCCGTAATGAAAAAGTTATTGGTAAATCTTTAGAAGCAGCTGTTGAAGTATACAGTAACGATGCAGAAGTTGTTGAGTTACTAAACTCTGTAGCTAACTTAAACCAATTCTTTATCGTAAGTAAAGTAGCTGTTAAAGAAAATGATGGTGTAACTTATGATCTTGCTACTGTAAAAGTAACTAAAGCAGAAGGGCACCGTTGTGAACGTTGTTGGAACATCGTTGATGAAGTGAACGAAGAAGGACTATGTCCACGTTGTGCTAGCATCTTAAACAAATAATAGAATAACTTATCTATAGAACTTAGGTTAAATTTTAATCTAAGTTCTATTTTTTATATAGTCCAAAAAAATGGACAGATAGATTGATATAATTAAATCATCAAATGAAGAGGTGATTTAAAATGGAAAAAGACTATATTACAATTACAGGAATGGAATATTATTTTGGAAATAAAGTGTTTAAAGTAGGAGATGTTATAAGCTGTGAAAAAGAGTTTGATAACGATTATGATGAAGAAGCTATAAAAGTTATGGCGAAAACTTTTGGTAAAGTTGGATACGTAGCTAATTCTAGTCGTACTGTAGCGAAGGGAACAAAAAGTGCAGGAAGAATTTATGATAAAGTGGGAGATAAGTTCTTTGTAAGAGTATGTTTTGTTACTGGTGGATCTGTAATTGCAGAAGTATTAAAAAGAGAAGAAAATAATTTTAAAAATGATAGAAAAAATCGTAAATAGTTGTTATTATATACATAAGTGTATATAAGGAGCAATTTTTATGGAAAAAGGAAGATATCAAAAATTAAAGTTATTGTATTTATTAGAAATATTAAGAGATTACAGTGATGAAAATACTTATTTAAGTGTTAAAGAGTTAACAAATTTACTTTTAAAAAATGAAATAGTTGTAGAGAGAAAAACTTTATACAAAGATATAGAATTATTACAAGATTATGGATTCAATATTGTAGTTGAAAAAAATGGTCGTGAAAATACTTATGCTTTAGTAGAAAGAGAGTTTGAGCTCGCTGAGGTGAAAATGCTGATTGATGTTATTCAGGCTAGTAAGTTCTTAACTGCAAAAAAATCAAGAGATTTAATTCTAAAGTTGAAGAAATTAGCGAGTAAACAACAGGCACAAAAAATTCAAAGGCAGGTATATTCTTTCGAAGAAAATAAGTATATAAACGAGAATATTTATTATAATGTTGATGCGATTCATAATGCAATTGCAGAAAATAAGCAAATTAATTTCAATTATTGGCAGTGGAATTATAAAAAACAAATGGTTGATAGGAAAAATGGTGAAGTTTATAACGTTAGCCCATTCGCCTTAGTATGGAATGATGAAAATTATTATATGGTTGCTTATGATAACAAGACGAGTTTAATAAAGAATTATCGTGTTGATAAAATGCGTAGTGTTGCTATTACTGATGATGATAGAGTAGGACATGCTCAATTCCAAAAAGAAGATATATCGAGTTATTCTAAAAAAATATTCGGTATGTATGGAGGAGTCTTAGAAAAAGTGACTTTGGAATTTAAGGAGTCATTAATAGGAGCAATCGTCGATAGATTCGGTAAAGATATTATTATTCACAAAAAAGATAATGTATATAAAACTTCTGTTGAAGTAATGTGTAGTAGTCATTTCTTAGGTTGGATTTTCTCTTTAGGTAGTGATATTGAAATATTAGCACCTCAAAATGTTCGAGACTTATATGTGAGGGAAGTAGAGGTGTTGTTGAATAAATATAAATAAATGAGAAGGTTGAAAAAATGGATAAAAATATAGTTTTATTGGATATTATAGAAACTAAAGTTGCTAATGTTTTATCAGTTTCAGTAAAAAGGATAAATGTAACTTATAGATTTGAAGTTATTGATGATGTAGATTTTCATCAGAAAATAGATTCAGGTGAATATTTATTTGATTTAGAGAATACATTAGAAAATTATTTTAACAATTTACCATTGAATGTTGATGTGAAAATTTTTGTTTGGTATAAAGAAAAAAGGGAATTAATAGAGAAATATTTTCCTTTTCTAAGTTATTATAAATTTGAATATATTCAAGCTAAGATAATTAAGGTAGGATTAACAAATGCTAATAATCCAGTTAATTATACGTTAAAAAATGTATTGAAACTGTTAGAAATCAAATATGATAAGTTTAAACTTGGTGTTCCTAGATATGCAGTAGATATTTTTTATCAAATTTTTGAGAGACTTTTAGTTTATTTTGAACATAAAAGTGAAATTAGCACTTTTTGTAAGATGGATAGTGGCTTGATTCACGACTCTTCTTGCAGAACATTAAAAAAATCGAATGATAAGCCATCTTTAGATTGGGTGGAGTTTGTTTGGGCTGATTATCGTTTTTGTAAACATTGTTGTAGTTTTGAGATTAAAGGACCTTTTTACAAGGATATGTCAAATGAACAACTGAAAAGTGAAGGTATTTTTCTAAAAAATATTAAAATTAGTAAAGATATCGGAGTAGTTTGTGATGAAGGAGATGTTATTGGAGAAGATGTAACTATAAATGAAGATTCTGAGCAAACTGTTTCAAGTATAGATGTTGAAAAAGATGATGTTATAGATGATACGTTAAAAGAAATTGATGAAATTATTAATAGTAAGAAAACAGAGTATGTAAATTTACCGAATGGTGAGAAAATAGTTGTTTTTAAAGCTAATGATACACTAAATAATAACATTAAAAATCTTATGAATAAACAAAAAACTGAAAGTTCTGCTTTGAAGAATAATGCTATTAATTATCAAATATTACTATTTAAAATCGGTGAACTTGGTGAGAGTAAAGTACTGGATGAATTAAAATATAGTTTTTATCCTATGAATATTATTAAAGATATTTCGATTAATATTGGAGAATTTCATTGCCAGATTGATTTTCTAATTATAACTAAAAAGTCTATGTATTTGATTGAGTGTAAAAACAACGGAGCTAACTTGAAAATTGATTCTACTGGAAGTTTCTACCTTGTTAAAGAAGGGAAAAAGAATCGAATTTTTAGCGTATTAAATCAAATAGAAAGACAAAAAATGATTTTGGAGCAATTAGATTTTGATGTGGATATAAAAAATATTCATCCTATAATTGTTTATGCGAACGAGGAGACTGGAATAGAAATCGAAGATGAAAATATTTTAAGAGGTATTGATGTAATTAATTTAGATCGTTTAAATAGTTTGATTAGAGAAAAAGAAGAAGATCTAGAAGAAATCTACAGTAAAGAAGAAATAGAAAAAATTAAAAATAAACTTTTGGACCCTATTTTGAAAAATAGTGACTATGTTGAAGAAAATTCTAAGAAGTGGGATGAGTTTGAACTTAGAATGCAATTAGAAAAGAACATAAATGAGAAAAAAGCATTGGAGAAAATAGCTGAAAGAAATTCAACGAAAAGTATAAAGGAAAATAATGATGGATCTAAAATTTCACGTGATGAATTTGGAGAAATATTGGAGAAATACTTGATAAGAAAATCAGAAAAGCTTGGTGTAACTACTGCGTCTTTAATGACGGAAATGATGAAAGATGAGGTATTAGAAAAGATGCCGACAACTGTTGCACAGTTATCTAAATTGTTGGTTAGTAATAGTGTATTTTTCCATAAAATATCAGGTGATTTGCTATCGATGATTAATAATATTAAGCCAGTGATGAGTTAAATAGTATGAAATAAAAATAAGATGCGATATAAAACAAAATTTTTATGAAAAACGTTTTATGTCGCTCTTATTTTTCCTATTATAAATTTTAAAAATTTGTAAATTCATTTAGTATATTTTTGAATATGGAGAGTGTACTTAATATCAACTTAAAATCATGTTATAGTGGTTGCTTTAAAGAGAAATGGATGATATAATAAGGAGATGAATTATAAGATAATTATAATAAGATTATAAAATCATTAATAAGAAAATATGTCGGAAGGAAAATGTTAATGGCTATTTTAGGAAAAATATTTGATGCTAACAAAAGAGAAGTAAAAAACTTAGCGAAATTAGCGGAAAAAGTATTAGCTAAAGATGAAGAGTATTCAAATCTTAGCGATGAACAATTACAAGATAAAACTGAAGAATTTAAAGCTTATATTGAAGAACAAAGAGAAAAAGGAAAATCAACAGCTGATATACTAGATAAAATTTTAGTAGATGCTTTTGCTGCAGCTCGTGAAGGAGCATTTCGTTCATTAGGTATGAAACCTTATAAAGTTCAAATTATGGGTGGTATTGCACTACACCGTGGGGATATCGCAGAGATGAGAACTGGGGAAGGTAAAACACTTACTGCGACAATGCCTGTTTATTTAAATGCATTAGCAGGAGAAGGTGTGCACGTTGTTACAGTTAACGAATACTTATCTCAACGTGACGCTCAAGAAATGGGAGTTTTCTACAATTATATGGGACTTTCTGTAGGACTTAACTTAAACTCTCTAAACTCAGAAGAAAAAAGAGCGGCTTATAACGCTGATATTACATACTCAACAAATAATGAGTTGGGATTTGACTATTTAAGAGATAACATGGTAAAAACGGTTGAAGCCCGTGTTCAACGTCCATTAAACTATGCTGTAATCGATGAGGTTGACTCAGTACTTATTGATGAAGCACGTACGCCTCTTATCATCTCTGGTGAAGGACAAGAATCAACTTCACTATACCAAGTTGCAAATGCATTTGTTAAAACTTTGAAAAAAGCAGAGGAAGAAGATGGAAGTGATGGAGATTATACTTTAGATATTAAAACTAAGGCTATCCAACTTTCTGAAAATGGTATAGATAAAGCTGAAAGTTACTTCGGATTAAAAAATCTTTATGATTTAAAAAATGTTGATTTAACTCACCATATTAACCAAGCATTAAAAGCAAACTACACTATGTCACTAGATGTAGACTATGTTGTTGCTGAAGATGGAGAAATTTTGATTGTTGACCAATTTACAGGACGTACTATGCCTGGACGTCGTTTTTCTGAAGGATTACACCAAGCTATCGAAGCTAAAGAAGGTGTGCCAATTCAAAAAGAAAGTAAAACAATGGCAACTATTACATTCCAAAACTTCTTTAGAATGTATAAAAAACTAAGTGGTATGACAGGGACTGGGAAAACAGAGGAAGAAGAATTCAGAAACATTTATAACATGTTTGTTACAACAATTCCTACAAACAGACCTATCCAAAGGATTGATGCTCCAGACTTTATTTATTCTAACATGGAAGCTAAATTTAATGCTGTAGCTCAAGAAGTAAAAGAATGTTATGATAGAGGACAACCAGTTCTTTTAGGGACTGTTTCTATCGAAACGAGTGAATTAGTATCTAAACTATTATATAGATATGGAGTACCTCATAAAGTTCTTAATGCTAAACAAAATGAAAGTGAAGCTGAAATTATCAAACAAGCTGGACAACGCGGTTCAGTAACTATCGCGACTAACATGGCTGGTCGTGGTACAGATATTAAACTTGGAGAAGGTGTTCGTGAATTAGGTGGACTTGCTGTTATTGGTACAGAGCGTCACGAATCACGTCGTATTGATAATCAGCTACGTGGTCGTTCTGGACGTCAAGGAGATCCAGGTTACAGTAGATTCTATCTTTCTCTTGAAGATGAGCTTATGGTTCGTTTCGGTGCTGATAGATTACAAAGAATCATGGGGAAAGATGATGATACACCACTTGAAAGTAGAATGGTAAGTAGATCTGTTGAAAGTGCTCAAAAACGTGTTGAAGGTAACAACTATGATTCTCGTAAACAAGTACTTCAATATGATGACGTATTACGTAAACAACGTGAAATTATGTATGCGGAAAGAAATGAAGTACTAGAAAATGAAGTAGTTACTGAAATTATTCAAGAAATGATTGGGGATGCGGTAGATAAAACTATTGCTTACATTACTGAAAATCTTGAAGTTCATAGTGAAAAAGAAGAAACAGAAGAAATTATTAAATCACTTAATGAAAAATTCTTAGGTCTAAAACCTATTACTGATAGTGAGTATGCTGATGTAATGAGTGATGATGAAATTCGTGAGCTTGTAATTCACAGAATTAACCTAGAACTTGCTGAGAAACGTGAATTACTAGGTGATGAAACTATGAATTCATTCGAAAAATATATCTTACTTAATGCTATCGATGATAGATGGACTGATCATATCGACCAAATGGATCAACTTAGAAAAGGGATTTTCCTACGTTCATATGGACAAATCGATCCACTTCGTGAGTATAAAACTGAAGGACATGAAATGTTTGAATACATGATTGATGATATTCAAGTAGAGGTTGTTACTAACCTAATGCGTATTAGAGTAGAACGTCATGAAGAAATCGAGATGAAACAAGAACCTACGAACCTTATTACTAATGATCATAAAGAACATATTGCTCGTGGTCCAATTAAGAGTGCAACTCGTGAAGAGAAAAAAGCTCGTATAGAAGAACGTAAACAACGTATTAAAGAGTTAAAAGCTCAAAAAGATAAAGAGACTAATTAATAGTTAGGAAAAGAAGGAGACTTGAAAATAGGTTTCCTTCTTTTAATGGCTTATAATATATATTTTAGGAGGTAGTATTATGAAGAATATAGAAAAACTAAGAGAAATAATAAAGTCTAATGACAATATTGTCTTTTTTGGTGGTGCTGGTGTTTCTACTGAATCGGATATACCTGATTTTAGAAGTGCTAACGGTGTATTTAATGTGAAATTAAATCGTCATTTTACACCTGAGCAACTCGTTTCTAGAACAATGTTTGTGAAGTATCCTGTAGATTTCTTTGATTTCTATAAGAAACATTTGGTCTATCCTGAAGCTAGACCTAATAGAGCACACTTTTATTTAGCAAAATTAGAAGAACAAGGAAAATTAAGAGCAGTAATAACACAAAATATAGATACACTTCATGAACAAGCAGGAAGTAAAAATGTCTTGAAACTACATGGAAGTGTTGATGCGAATTATTGTACGAAATGCAAGTCATTTTATAATTTAGAAGATTTTTTAGCTAAAAATGAAGAAATACCAAGCTGCGATAAATGTGGTGGAGTAATTAAACCGTACGTTACTTTGTATGAAGAAGAATTGGATATGACGGTATTTAATGCTGCGATTAATTTTATCGAAAAGGCAGATGTATTAATTATCGGCGGTACTTCTTTAAGTGTGTATCCTGCAGCAAATCTTTTGCATTATTTTAGAGGTAAACATCTAGTAGTAATTAATAAAACTTCAACACCTCAGGACAATATGGCTAATCTGGTTATTAATGATAAGATTGGAGAAGTTTTCTCAAAATTAGAAGATAGAGAAGGTGATGTGTAGATGTATTTATTTAGAAAACTAGGCTGGTTTATGAAGTTAGAAAAAAGGCGTTATTCTATTGGGATAATTGCTCTTATCTTAGTAAGTATTTTCAACTTGATTCCGCCAAAAGTTATCGGAACTGTTATTGATAATATCGAAGCTGGGAATTTAACTAATGGGCAGTTGTTCTTAAATGTTAGCTATCTTGTAATAGCAGCACTTGCAATGTATGCACTCCGTTATGTTTGGCGTGTTTATATTTTTGGAGCAGCATATAATCTAGGAAGAATCTTAAGGTCAAGACTATTTGAACACTTTACTAAGATGTCTCCATCGTTTTTTCAAAAATATCGTACTGGTGATTTAATGGCACATGCGACAAATGATATAAATTCGGTTGCTATGGTTGCTGGTGGAGGGGTAATGTCTGCGGTTGATGCAAGTATTACAGCATTAGTAACATTGTTTACAATGATATTTTTAATTGATTTTAAGTTGACTCTAATAGCTATTATTCCATTGCCGTTTTTAGCTTATGCTACTAATTATATTGGAGATAAAAACTATGAAAGTTTTGAAGAGGCTCAAGAATCTTTTTCTGATTTAAATAATAAGGTTCAAGAAAGTGCCTCTGGGATAAAGGTTACTAAATCATTTGGTTATAGTAATGATGAGATTAAGAGTTTTAGAGAAGTTAATAATAGAGTATTTGAAAAGAATGTTATTGCAGCCAAGTATAATTCATTATTTGATCCGATGGTGTTGATATTTGTTGGAATATCTTATACACTAACTCTTGTTTTTGGTGGGATTTTCATTTCTAATGGTGATTTATCAGTTGGTGAATTGGTTACTTTTGTAACGTATTTAGATATGTTAGTATGGCCGCTTCAGGCGATTGGTTGGTTATATAATATATCACAACGTGGAGAAGTATCTTATAAGCGTATTGAGAGTTTGTTAGCTGAAGTTAATGAAGTAGATACTAACCTAGACAGTAAAGTTAAAGCTGAAAATGGAATACTAGAATATAATATCGAAAATTTCGAATTTGAAGAAGGTAAGACGGTTTTAAGGGATATTAAGTTCGCTATTGAAAAAGGAGAAACACTTGGAATTGTAGGTGTTACTGGTACAGGTAAAACTACGTTATTAAGATTGTTGCTTAGGGAATTTAACATTAATTCTGGTAATATAATGCTTAATAACAGAGATATTGCTGAATATAGTTTGAGTGATTTAAGAAAACTTATAGGATATGTTCCTCAAGATCAAGTGCTATTCGCTATGTCGATTAGAGAAAATATTCGTTTTGCTAATCCACTTATCGATGATAAGAAGGTAGAAGAAATTACGAAAATCTGTGGGCTGTACGATGATATTATGGCTATGCCAGATAAATTCGATACGATTGTAGGAGAAAAAGGAGTTAGTCTTTCTGGTGGTCAAAAACAACGTCTTGCAATGAGTCGTGCTTTAATAATTGATCCAGAGATTTTAATTCTTGATGATTCTTTATCTGCGGTTGATGCTAAGACAGAACACATCATTTTAGAGAATTTAAAAGAACAACGTAGTGGTCAAACTAATATAATTACTGCTCATAGACTTTCTGCGGTTGTGGAAGCTGATTTAATAATTGTTTTAGGTGAAGATACGATTATTGAAAAAGGTACGCATGATAAACTTATTGCTAATAATGGTTGGTACAAAGAAACTTATGAAAGCCAACAAATGGAAGAAAGCTTGAAAGGAGGAAGTGAAGATGTCGAAAAGTAAGACATTTTTTAGATTAATGCGCTATATGTTTAGATATAAAGGTTTATCGGTATTAGCATTATTATTTATATTATTGACTTCTATTGTAGCGACAGCGATTCCTCTTTTAGCTCAATATTATATTGATAATTTTATAACGAAAAATATAGCTAAAGCAGGTTTATATATATTAATAATTTATTTTGGATTGTTTATACTTAGAGTTGTATTTACATTCTTGGGAGAGTTTTACTTTGCAAGAGTAGCACATAGTATAGTAAGAGATTTGAGAAATGATAGTTTTACTAATTTGCAAAAATTAGGAATGTCATATTTTGATAAAACTCCTGTAGGTTCTGTTGTATCAAGATTAACAAATGATACTCAAGCGGTTGCGGATATGTTTGGGACGATTTTCTCTAGTTTCTTAAATACTATTCTTATGTTTATTGTTACACTTTCTGCGATGATTGCTCTGAGTTGGCAACTGACGATTTATATGATTTTATTCATACCTGTTATGATTGGTTCGGTTTATATGTACCAGAAGTTATCTAGTAAACTTGTGGAGATTTCACGAGCAAAAATCAGTGAGATGAATACGAAGTTATCTGAATCAATCGAAGGTATGAAAATTATTCAAGCATTCAATCAGGAACAGCGATTAATAAATGAATTCGGTGAGGTTAATAATGAGCATCTTCGTTATTATACTAAATCATTAAAAGTTGATAGTTTATTACTGCGACCTGCAATGGCGCTATTTAAAGTATTAGCGTATGGAGTTATAGTTATGTACTTTGGTCTAAGTTTTGAAAGTGCTGGATTTACAGCTGGGATAATTTATGCATTTATTCAATATACGAATCAACTTTTTAATCCGTTAATAGAGTTAATGCAAAACTTCTCAATTCTTCAAACATCTATAATTTCTGCGGGGCGAGTGTTTATATTAATTGATAATGATGAATATGAGCCACAGCAAAAAGATGGAAATTTCGTTATTTCGAATGGAGATATTGAGTTTAAAAATGTTAGTTTTTCATACGATGGCAAACGTGATGTTCTTAAGAATATTTCGTTTAGTGTAAAAAATGGTGAAAGTATAGCATTTGTCGGTGCTACTGGTTCTGGAAAATCATCAATAATGAATCTATTCTTAAGATTTTATGATTTTGATAGAGGACAAATTCTTATAGATGGAGTTGATATAAAAAATTATAGTGCTAAGCAATTAAGAAGTAGTACTGGTCTAGTTTTACAAGATCCGTTTTTATATCATGGTACGATAGAATCTAATATTAAAATGTATAATGAAAATTTAACAAGAGAAGATGTCGTAGAAGCAGCGAAGTTTGTTGATGCACATAATTTTATTGATAAACTTGAAGATAAATATGATAGTATAGTAACAGAAAGAGGTTCGACATTTTCTTGTGGGGAGAGACAGCTTCTTACATTTGCTAGAACAATAGCTAGTAAACCGAAGATTCTTATTCTCGATGAAGCAACGGCTAATATAGACTCAGAAACTGAGGATATAATTCAAAATTCGCTTAAAAAAATGAGAGAAGGTAGAACTACTATAGCAATAGCACACAGACTTTCTACTATTCAAGATTCAAATTGTATCTATGTATTGGATAAAGGTGAAATAATTGAATCGGGTACACATGAAGAATTATTGGCTAGAAAAGGTAATTATTATAAAATGTATCAGCTTCAAGCCGGAATGATAAATAAATAAATAAATAAAAAGTAATTAATAACGGAAGTGACTCAAAAAATCAATTTCTCTGAAATAACGATGTTTGAGTCGCTTTCGTTTTAGTTTATGAGAATAAAAATATAATTATATACAATAAAGGTTAACGTAAATTTAAAGTGTTAACTTTTATTGTTTTTATTTGTTTATTAACAGAGATATATAGAATCTACAAATACTTTTTAATTAGTGTTAATATATATATATATATTTCTTGAATTTCAAGTTGAAAAAGGTTACAATTAATGTATTGAATATCAATGTTGAAAAGAAAAAGATTATGAAAGTATTTTTATGAAAGAAGGCGAAAAAAGGTGAGAAAATTTTTAGGGGAAAAAAACAACAAATTTTCTTTGAGAAAGTTAACTATTGGAGTTTGTTCGATGACAATAGGTTCATTTTTCATGATTCCCGCTGTGAATGGAGATGATAATCTAATAAAGGCCGCTGATAATGCAGTAGTTCACTACAAGTATGTTGGTGAAAATAATTTAACTGATAAAGAAAAAGAATTAATAAAAAAAGAAGTACCTAATGTGGTTAGTAGTACAGAAGAAACATATTATTTAGTATTTAAGCCAGAAAAAACAGCACAATTAAATAAATTACCTAATACTGGTTTAAATTATGGTGTTGGTAGTATGTTATTAGGTGGACTTTTGGGGCTTATTGTAGTGGTAGTTGCAAAGGGTCGAAATAAAAAAAGTAAGATACTTTCAATATTATTAGTGACAAGTATGGGTGTAACTTCTATAGAATTACCTGCTCGTGCTATGGAAAATCTTGAATTATCTGTATATAATATGGATTATAATTTGAAAGTTGGAGATAAACTTCCTAATATTTCTTCAATCCCAGGATATAATTTTGTTGGATTTATAAAAAATGAATTAGAGAATAATTTAACTGAAAAAGCAGATAGCATAAGTAAAGTAGAAAAACAACAAAATAAACAGCAGATTGTTAATAATGATAAAAAATTGGATTCTTTAAAAAATTTTAATGATTTAGAAAAGAAAAACGAAGAATATATTAAAAATGATAAGCAGTCAGATAATGTAGAAAAAGTTAATGATGTTCAGATTAAACCTAAAGGTGTTAATACTGTTAATCCTGAAGATGAGGTTATGTCTGGAAAATTGACTAAGCCTGAATTATTATATGAAGATAAAACTGTAGAAACAAGTTTAGCATATAATCGAGTTATTGAAAATAATTCAGAATTGACAGAAGGAACTACAAGAATAAAACAACAAGGAAGATTAGGGAAAAAGATTGATGTATATAGAGTATTTGTTGTTGAAGGGAAAGAAGTTTCAAAAGAAATTCTATCATCTAAAACAGTAGAACCTATTTCTGAAATAGTTGAAAGGGGTACTAAAAAAGTAAACAATAACCCTAAGTCAACTGGAGCTAAGTTGGTAAAAGCAGCAGTGGAGGAGAAACCCGAATATACAGGAGTGCAAGCCGGGGCAATAGTAGAAGCGGCAAAAATGGAGAAACCTGAATATACAGGAGTACAGGCTGGAGCATTAGTAGAACCTGAGAAAGTGGAACCCCCAAGAGAATATACAGGAGTGCAAGCTGGAGCAATAGTAGAGCCAGAAAAAATAGAACCTGAATATGGTATTGTTACTTCTGGAGCTTTAGTAGAACCAGAAAAAGTAGAATCACCGAAGGAATATACAGGGGTACAAGCTGGAGCAATAGCAGAACCAGAGAAAGTGGAAGTACCAAGAGAATATACAGGAGTGCAAGCTGGAGCGGTAGTAGAACCAGAGAAAGTGGAAGCACCAAGAGAATATACAGGAGTGCAAGCCGGAGCAGTAGCAGAACCAGAAAAAGTAGAAGTCCCAGAGGAGTATAGAGGAGTACAAGCTGGAGCGATAGTAGAGCCGGAGAAAGTAGAAGTCCCAGAGGAGTATAGAGGAGTACAAGCTGGAGCGATAGTAGAACCGGAGAAAGTAGAGCCAACTAGAGAGTATTCAGGAAGTATTGAGCAGCCAAGTTCTGAAGAGGCTAAACCAAATAATGAAAATACTAATACACCAGAAGAAATGAGTATTCAGAAAAAATCTAGTGCATTAATTAATATGACCTTTATTACAGATTCGTCAAGGGGAACTGGAGTGGGATCAGCTACTTTTATTGCACCAAATGTACTTTTAACAGTAGCTCATAATTTCATTCATAATTCTACTGATAATACTACGGGTGAATTTAGAGGTGATAAATCTAAAAACGAATATGAGTGGGTGACTCCTGACGGACAAAAAGGAACATTTACCGCTAATGATATTCATTTTTATAATCAAAAAGATTATCCAAAAGGATTTATCTATGATTTAGCAGTGATTAAATTACCACAATCTTTAGAAAGAAAACATGTAAATCTAGTAGATAATTATTCGAAAGTAAATGTTTATGACAAACTTAATGTTCATGGATATCCAGGTGGGAAATATACGCACTTAAAAGATACTACGGTAGAAATGGAACAAAAATATGCGAATAATACCTACGGTGTCCAATATCAAGGCGGAAATCCTGGTATGAGTGGTGGAGGAATATTTAATGCCAATGGTGAAGTTATTGGTGTGCATCAAAATGGAGCACAAAATCGCTCAGGTGGATTGATTTTATCTCCTACACAATTATCTTGGATTAAGAGTATTATCGCAGGTACTGAAATTACTCCAACATATGATGCACTAGAACGTCACAAAGATGAGAAAAAAAATGATCTTAAAGAAGAAAAAGACGTTAATAAGAAATTAGAACTTAGAAATATATCTTCTGTTGAACTATATTCTAAAGAAGGTGATAAGTATCGTCATGTAACTTCACTTGATTCTGTGCCAAATGACCCAGAAAATTACTTCATGAAAGTAAAATCAGAGAACTTTAAAGACGTGATGCTTCCAGTTACAAGCATTACTAATGATAATAAAGATAATAGAGATAATAGAGATGTTTATAAAATAGTAGCGAGTGTAAATAATCTGATACAACATGAAAATAATAAAGTACAAGATAATTATACATACTATTTACCTAAAACTCAGCAAAGTGAAACTGGTGTCTATACATCATTTAAAAATTTAGTTGACGCAATGAATAGAGATCCTTATGGAGAGTTTCGTTTAGGTGCAACTATGGATGCTCGTGAAGTTGAACTTCCAGATGGCCAAGAAAGTTATGTGAAAAATGAATTCCATGGTACATTAATAGGTCAAAATAGCAATAAGTATTATGCTATATACAACCTGAAAAAGCCGTTATTTAATGTTTTAAGTAATGCTAGAGTACAAAATCTTTCACTAAAAGATGTCAATATTTCAGCAAAAGAAGATGCTGCAACAGTAGCGAAAGAAGCGAAGAATGGAACTATAATTAGTAATGTTCATGCTGATGGAGCAATTGCTGGTGAACATGGAATAGGAGGTTTAGTATCACAAGTAGAGAATTCTAGAATTTCAAATAGTAGCTTTACAGGAAGAATTACTAATACTTATGAAACAAATTCAGCTTATCAAATTGGAGGTTTAGTTGGTAAACTTTCTGGTTCAAGGGGATTAATAGATAAGTCGATTGCATCAATTGATTTATCATCAAACGCAACTAAAGGGGATCAATCTATTGGCGGAATAGTTGGTGCAGTAGAGGATAGGGCGCTAATTAGTAATAGCTATGCTGAAGGAAATCTTAATAATGTTCAACGTTTTGCAAACGTTGGTGGAGTAGTTGGTAATCTTTGGGATCCAGTTGGTGAATTAGAAAAATCTGGTCAACTATCAAATGTGCTAAGCGACGTTAATGTAACGAATGGTAATGCTATAGCTGGTAAACATTTTGATAATATGAAAGCAAAACATGTATATAGCAACAAAAATAATAAAGTTGTGAACGTAGTAGCAGAAGATGATGAAATCTTAACTAAGGATTCTGATGTTCAAAGAGGAGAAGTATTAGAAGATGCACAGATTAAAGAGAAAAAATCTGCTTTTGTTACTAAAAATACTATTAAAACAGAAGACTTTAATTTCTCTTCTAGATATGTAACTGACTATAGAAATCTTGAAAATGCTGATCCATCAAAAGAAAAAGTATATAAAAATATGGAAAAACTATTACCGTTCTATAATAGAGAAACAATAGTTAAGTACGGGAATTTAGTAGAAGCAAGTAGTAATCTTTATAATAAAGAATTATTGTCAGTAGTTCCTATGAAAGATAATGAAGTAATTAGTGATATTAACAAATACAAATCAAGTATAAATAAACTATTACTATATTACGCGGACAATACATCAGAGAAACTTAATGTAAATTATCAAAGTGATTTTTCAAATGTAGCAGAGTATAGAATAGGCGATACAAAATTAATTTACACACCGAATACATTACTTCGCAATTATGATAATATTTTGGAAAAAGTATTACCAGCATTAAATAATGTAGAATATAAATCAGAGGCAATAAGAAAAGTATTAGATGTTTCTAATGATGTTAGCTTAACGGAATTATATTTAGAAGAACAGTTCAATACTACTAAACGTGATTTGAGAGACAGTTTAACAAAACTTCTTACTGCAGATGCTGCAATAGCTGAAAATAATAATAAGATAATAGATAATTATGTAATCGAAAAAATTAAAAATAATAAAGAAGCTCTACTTCTAGGATTAACATACTTAGAGCGTTGGTACAATTTCAAATATGGTGAAACAAAAGCAAAAGATTTAGTTATGTATCACTTGGATTTCTTCGGAAAATCAAATAGCTCAGCGTTAGATAATGTTATCGAATTAGGAAAATCTGGATATAATAATTTACTAGCGAAAAATAATGTTATAACTTATAACGTATTATTAGCGAAAAATTATAAAACTAATAATTTATTTGATGCATTAGAAAAATATAGACAAGCATTCGTGCCAGATAAAACCAATAACGAGTGGTTTAAAGAACAAACTAAAGCCTATATAGTAGAAGAAAAATCTACTATTAAAGAGGTAAGTGATAAGCAATCAAAAGCAGGTACTCCGCAATCTATAGGAGTATATGATAGATTAACTAGCCCATCTTGGAAATACCCAAGTATGGTCTTGCCACTACTAACATTACCTGAAAAATCGGTGTTTATTATAGCGAACATTTCGACTATAGGATTTGGTGCTTATGATAGATATAGAAGTAAAGAACATCCAGCAGGAACTAATTTAAATGACTATGTTGAGACAAAAGCAAAAGAAGCGGCTGTTAGATTTAGAGATCACTATGATTACTGGTATAAAATATTGGATGATAAAAATAAAGAAAAATTATATAGAAGTGTTCTAGTCTATGATGCATTTAGATTTGGTACAGATGAAAGAGAAGATAAGGATACATACCAAGCTAATTTTGAAACTAATCATCCAGCGATAAAACATTTCTTCGGTCCAGCAGGAAATAATGTTGTTCATAATGCTAATGGAGCATACGCTACAGGGGATGCTTTCTATTATATGGCGTATCGTATGCTTGATAAAGATGGTGCGGTAACTTATACACATGAAATGACGCATAACTCAGATAGAGAAATTTATCTTGGAGGATATGGAAGACGAAATGGACTTGGACCAGAGTTTTATGCTAAAGGATTGTTACAAGCTCCTGATCATCCAAATGATCCTACTATTACGATTAACTCTATATTGAAGTATGAAGAAGCAGAAAATCCAACTAGACTTCAGGTAAAAGATCCTACAAAACGATTTAATAATGCAGAAGACTTACAAACATATATGCATAATCTGTTTGATGTAATTTATATGCTAGAATATCTAGAAGGTAATGCAGTTGTTAACTTAGATATTTCTAAGAAAAATGACTTGTTGAGAAAAATAGAAAATAAATTTGAACTGGATCCAGACGGAAGTAAAGTATATGCAACTAATGTTATTCGTTACTTAAATGATAGTGAACTTAGCAAATTAACGACATTTAATAGTCTAATTGAAAATGATGTTATTACAAGAAGAGGATATGAAAATGACAATGATAATACCTTTAAACGAAATGGCTATTATACAATTAAACTATTTTCACCAATATATTCTGCTCTAAGTAATGATAAAGGAACTCCGGGTGATTTAATGGGACGTCGTATGGCGTTCGAGTTGTTAGCTGCAAAAGGTTTTAAAGATGGAATGGTACCATATATTTCTAATCAATACGCAGAAGAAGCAAAAGCAAATGGTGACGTTATTACATCATATGGTAAAAAAATCGGTAATGTAACAGATGAGTTAGTACTTAAAAAAGTGTTTAATAATAAATATAAATCATGGGTTGATTTTAAAAAAGAAATGTATGAAGAGAGAAAAGCTAAATTCAACAATCTAATAAGTATTAGCTTTTATAATCCAAATGTAAGTTTCTCTAGAAATAGTAAGGTAACAATAACTAATATAGATATGCTTCGTAATATGATAACTGAAGCTGTCAAAGCTGATGCGGAGGATGAACTAGCGAAAATGTATCTTGAACAAAGTAGAGTTCATAAACTTAAACGAGCAATCTTTAAAGCATATTTAGATCAAACTAATGATTTTAGAACTTCTATATTTGGAGAACAGTAACCTGATTTTTGATTAGATATAAAATAAATAGGGGGTGACTCGATAAAATTGATTTCTTCGGAATCATGATTTTTGGGTCGCTCTCTTATTTATATTTATTAGAATGTATATAAATATATAATAAGTAATGTAGTAGGATATTACAATAAAAATTTATGATATAATAAAACTATAAAAATTTAAGGAGAATTTGAATATGATAAAAATTGAAGTGTGTGCTAATAGTGTACAAGATTGTATTGTAGCACAGAGTGAAGGTGCAGATAGAATAGAATTGATTAGTGCAGGTTATCTAGGTGGTTTAACACCAACAATTACTGTTTTAGATATGGCGTTAGAAAAGGGTGTGGAAATACCAATAATGACTATGGTTAGACCTAGAGGAGGCGGTTTTTGTTATACTGAAATAGAAAAAGAACAAATGTATAGAGAAGCAAAAGAATTACTAGAACATGGAGCTAAGGGTATTGTATTTGGATTTCTTACTGAGGATAGAAAAATAGACTGGGAAGAGACGACGAAAATGATAGAACTTTGTAAAAGTTATGAAGCGGAAAGTGTTTTTCATAGAGCATTTGATTGTTCTAATGAACCTGAATACAACATTCAGCATTTAATTGAATTAGGATGTACTAGAGTATTGACAAGTGGGTTAGGAACTAATGTAGAAAAAGGTGCTGATCTACTAAAGTTGTTGCAAGAGAAGTTCGGAGATAAAATTGAAATTTTAGCTGGTGCAGGTATTTCTACAGAAAATATAAAAAGTATTATTAAAAATACTGGAGTTACACAAGTTCATGGAACCTTTAAAAAGTATGGTGTTGATCAAACAACAACTGGTATGGATGTAAGTTATAGATATACAGACAAAGGTGACTATGAAGTGGTAAATCCAATTGAACTGGCTAAAGCAGTTAACATAGTTAGAAATATTAATAAGAAAGAAGAGTGCAATGATTAAAAATATACATCATATAGCTATTATAGGAACAAATTATAGTAAAACAAAAGAGTTTTATGTTAATAAATTAGGTTTTGAAGTAATAAGTGAATATGTTCGCCCAGAAAAGAAAGATATTATTTTAAATGTCCAGAATGGTGATTTAGTTTTGGAAATATTTATTAAAGAAGATGCTCCTTTAAGACCAAAAATACCAAATCCAGAATATACGGGATTAAGACATTTAGCATTTAGAGTAGATAATGTGGAGGAAATGTTAAAGAAATTTGATATGCTTGGTATTTTGCATGAAGAACTTCGTTATGATGATTTCGATAATAAAAAGATGGCATTTTTCTTT
This sequence comes from uncultured Gemella sp., assembly GCF_963525875.1. Lineage (GTDB taxonomy): Bacteria > Bacillota > Bacilli > Staphylococcales > Gemellaceae > Gemella. The sequence goes on from NZ_CAURMG010000019.1 coordinate 27,027, forward strand.
GATCCTGATGGTTTACCGTTAGAAATACATGAATAGATGAAGAAGAAATTTAGGAAACTAAATTTTTTTCTTTATTTTTTTATTTTAACTGAAAAAAATATTGATTTTACAGAAAATATATGTTTAAATAGAGAAATATGAATTTAATTAACTAAAAAAGGAGTGGCATAATGAGATTTAGAAAAAAAGCTGCTGTATCAATTGTAACAGCAACATTATTACTTACAAATTTACATGTAATGAATTTTAATAATTTAGAGAAGAATTGGGTATATGCTGAAGAGAATGTAAAGGCTGATGCAGTATCTAATACTTCTGCACATACTTTTAAAGATGAGGATAAGGTTAAAATTATTGTTTCTTTAAAAGAGGATAAAGTAGATCCTAATTCGTTAAAAACTGAAGAAGGAAGAAAAGAACGTGAAAAAAGTACTAAAGAACCACGTGAACGAGCACTAAAAGAAATTAAAGATAAAGGTGTAGACTATAAAGTATTATTTGAATATGATACACTTTTAAACGGATTTTCTTTAGAAACTTCGTATGCTGACGCTAAAAAAATTCAAGCGATGGATTTTGTAAACAGTGTAGAAGTAAGTGTTGATTACGAGGTTCCGGAAACTACAACTAAAAATGAAGATAGTGATACTGTTTTGAAAAATACAGTTATCGATAGTAATAGAATTATTGGTGTACAGAGCTTATGGGATAAAGGATATAAAGGTCAAGGAAGAGTAGTGGCTGTTATTGACTCAGGTTTAGATCCTAATCATGACATATTACATCTAACTGATACGAGTAAAGCGAAGTATAAAAATAAAGCTGAGCTTGAAGCTGTAAAAGAAAAAGCTGGAATTGACTATGGTAAATGGTATAGTGATAAATTAATTTATGCATTTAACTACTATGATTGGGATAATAATTTAAAAGAGAAAAAAGATAAATCGCATGGAATGCATGTTGTAGGTACTTCAGTAGGTAATCCAACAAAAAAAGCACCAAATAATGAATATGTAGCAGGGGTTGCTCCAGAATCACAATTGATTTTTATGAGAGTATTCTCTGATAAACAAGGTGGAGCAAAAACTAGTACGTTCTTATATGTTAAAGCTATAGAGGATGCTGTTAAACTAGGAGCTGATTCTATAAATATGAGTTTAGGGGCTACAGCAGGTGCAGTAACAGAAGTCGGTCAAGGTACTATAGATGCAATAGCACTTGCTAAAAAAGCTGGGGTTAATGTTGTAGTTGCAGCGGGGAATGATAATGTATTTGGAAATGGTCAAAGCAAACCAAGTGCATCTAATCCAGATTACGGATTAATCGGAACACCGTCTGTAACACCTGACTCAATAGCTGTAGCAGCAATAAATAATAGTGTAATGAATACTGAAGTTATGACTTTAGTAGGATTAGAAGGAAATGAAGAATGGGATAATGGAGAAGCTACAATAAGACCATTTACTAAGAAATTTGATCCTAAAGTTGAGTATTCATATTTTAATGCTGGCTATGGTTTAGAAAATGATTTTAAAAACCAAGATGTAAAAGGTAAGATTGCAGTGATGATGCGTGGGGGTGGAAATACCTTTGCTGATAAAGTAGCAGCAGCTAAGAAGGCTGGAGCTGTAGGTGCTGTTTTATATAACACTAAAGAAGGTGGAGAAGAATTATTAAATGTTGCTCTAAATAATAATGACAATGATTTCCCGGTAGTATTCGTTGGATATAAATTTGGTAATTTATTAGCTACTTATCCGGATCACTACAAATTAAAATTTACTGGGCACTTTAGTAAGAGACCTCATCCACAAGCTAACCAACTAGCTGATTTTACAAGTTGGGGAGTAACTGGAGATGGATTGTTTAAGCCTGATGTTACAGCACCAGGTGGAGATGTTTATTCTTCATTCAATAATGGAACATACGGATTAGATAGTGGAACAAGTATGGCTTCACCACACGTAGCAGGAGCTATATCTTTAATGAAACAAGTATTCCAAGAAAGATATCCAGACCTACAAGGTGAGGAATTACAAAAATTAATAAAACACTTATTAATGAGTACTGCAATTCCAAACTATAATAATGAAACAAAAGCATTTACGTCACCAAGACAACAAGGAGCTGGAGTTATTGATGTTTCTAAAGCAGCTTTTGGTGATTTATATGTAACTGGCGAAAATGATTATGGAAGTATTTCACTTGGTAATGTACAAGATACATTTAAATTTAATGTAGTACTACATAACTTATCTGATCAACCTAAGGAACTTGTTTACAAGTCTTATTTAAATACTGATGGTGTAGAAAATGGACAAATTACTCTAAAACCAAGACAATTATCAGAAAGTAATGGAGGAGAAGCTGTAGTAGTACCTGCTAAAGGAGAAAAATCTATTACGATTACTGTTGATGCTACACAATTTAGAAATGAATTAGAAGGTCAAATGCCAAATGGTTATTATCTTGAAGGATTTGTGAGATTCTTTGATATTAAAGATACTAATACAGCAGTTGCTGGTATTCCGTATGTTGGTTTTAAAGGTGAGTTCCAAAATCTACCTGTAGTTGAAAAACCAATATATGAATTTAAAGGAAATGAAAAACCATTCTATTACTATAAACCTAATACAACTGAGCGTGATGATAAAAATAACTTTACTTCATTAGTTACTGTTGATGTCAATGGTGAAGAAAAGAACATAAAAGTTTTAGGAGAGTACACTAATCCTAAAACTAAGTCTAATTATTTTGGTAAATTAGCATTTTCTCCAAATGGTGATAGACAGCATGATGAGGTTGGTTTTAAGGCAACATTCCTAAGAAACTATGAGAATCTTAAATTATCAGTTTATGCAAAAGATGATGTTGAACGTAAAAATCCATTATATGAAAATGGTAATGTTTCTGGTAAAAAGAACTTTTTCCATAACAAAGTTACAAATAAAAAAGCTGTGTTAGTTACTGAAACAAACTGGAAAGGGCAGGATAAAAATGGAAATCCATTACCAGATGGTGAATATCAGTATGTAGTTAGCTATAGTCCAGTTGCAACAGGTGCGAAAATGCAAGAAACAGTGTTTAATGTTACGCTTGATAGAGTTGCACCGCAAATTGTTGGTACAGGTGGAGTTTATGACGAAAAAACTAGAACATTTAAACCATATGCTGTAAAAGAGAACGGAAGTGGAGTACTTTATAAGAAATTAAGTTATAAAGTGACCAAAAAAGGTAAAGATGGTAAAACTGTAGAGCAGGAAGTTGTGGTTGAACCAAATATTGACGGTACATTTACTCTTCCAGAAAAAGTATCTCTTGATAAATTTACTTATGAAGTAGGTGACTTTGCAGGGAACAAAGATAGTGTTGGAATATCAAAAGTTCAAAATACAGAAAAAGGAACTGTAGAAATAAAAACTACAGCTAAAGATGGAACAGGTGATTATTCTACTAATGTCAGATATGCTATTAAGAATGAAAAAGGCGAGTTAGTTGGAGAAGATTTCACGAAAAATGGTAAGAACCTAACAGCTCTTCCATATGGTAAATATACTGTACAAGTAGTTCTAACTGATGAAGCTCTTAAATTAACTAGTCCTAAAGAAGTATCTTTTGAGATAACTAAAGATGATTCAACTAAGTCTGTTGAATTTACATTCGAAGAACAAAAGAGAAATACGACAATAGTTAAGTTTGACAAAGTTATACCAGCGGGAGCAAAAGTATTTGTTACAAATGAACAAGGTGAAAAAACAGAATTATCAAGAAGTCTATATAGTGAAAAAGAATTCCAAAAACGATTAAATAACGGTAAATATACTGTTGAAGTAGTGTTACCAGAAGGATATAGATCTTCTGAAAATAATTTTGAACTTTTAGTAGGAAATGGTCGTAATACAAAAGAATTACAATTAAGTGTAGCTCAAAAAGTAGCTAGCGTGACAACTTCTGAAGGTGCAACTACACTGGCAACAGTTGAGTTTGGTGAGGCGAAATTATTCAATGACTATAAACTTGTAGTTGGAGATGTTGAAAAAGCTAGTAAGGAAAAAATACTTAAACAGCTAACGGACAGTAAGATTGATTTAACTAAATATGATGTAGTTTTTTATGATATCCATTTAGAAGATAGAAATAATAAGGTAGTAGAAGTTGATGGAACTAGAAAAGTTACTTTATCATTAGATAAAATGCCAGCTAAATTTGGTCATGAGAAAAAAGATGGAACAATTGAACCGGTTAATGGTGAAGTAGTAGATGGTAAGTTCGTCTTTACAGTAGATGGATTTAGTAATTTTGTGGCTCTTATAGAGAAAAATGTACCTAAAGAAGAGGTTAAAGTAGATAAGAGTCAATTGAAACTAGCTTCTGATAATTTTAAAGCTACAACAGATAGTGATAAGTATGAGTATGCTTCATTAGATGCTAAAGAGGCATACAACAAAGCAATTAATAAAGCTAGACAACTGTTAGAAGATGAACATGCAACACAAGAAGAAGTAAACAAAGCTGTTGAAGAGTTGAATGCAGCTATTTCTAAACTTACTGGTGTTAAACCAAAAATAGAAAAAGGTGAACCAGAGAAGGTAGCAGAACCAAAAGAATACACAGGAGTGCAAGCAGGAGCAATAGTTGAACCAGCGAAAGAAGAAGCTCCAAAAGAATATACTGGCAAAGTAGAACAACCAAAAGCAGAGACACCTAAAGAAAATAAAGGTGAACAACCAAAAGCAGAAGTACAAAGTGTAGATAAAAAAGAGCTTGCGGCTGAGGTAGAGAAAAATGGTGACCTTACATCACAAGATAGCTTTAAAGAAGCAGATGAAGCAGCTAAGAAAGAATATAAAGAAGCACTTAAAGTAGCTAATTTAGTATTATCTAATGCAAATGCAAAACAAGATGAAGTAAACAATGCATTAGAAACTCTTAAAAAAGCATCAGAGAAAGTAAGTAAAGAAAAATCTAGATTGTCAACATTACTTGGTAATGTATTTAAGAAAGATAAAGATAAGCCAAGTGTAGGATTAGCAGATATAGCTAAGGAACAGGGTATTGTAGCAGATAATTCACAAGTTAATCTTGGGAATGTTGGAAAATCAAATTCTCTATTAGCAAAAACCGGAATATTAGCTTTACCTACAACTTTTGTAGGCCTTGCACTAGTTTGTTTAGTATACGTTTTAAGAAGAAAAAATACTAAATAACAGATAGGTTAATAATTCTCCTTAACGATTAGGTTAAGGAGAATTATTTATAATAGATACACGAGAGATAGAAATATTAATAAGTTGATAAAATATAAAAATTATTAATGATTAAGAATAACTATTCTTTTATAATAAGTAATCAAAATTTTTAAAATTATTAAAATAGTCCTTGACATAAAGTGATTGAAAATGTATAATAAATATTGTTGTTAAATATGGCGGCTGTGGCGAAGTGGT
>NZ_CAURMG010000020.1:0-32301 GCF_963525875.1 uncultured Gemella sp.
TGATCCGCATGCACTAGAAATAATCATCTTTTTCTTATTCATTTATATTCTCCTTGATTTTAATTCGAAACAATTTCGGTTTATTATAACATGTTTAAAGTGGTTTGTAAATAGAAATATCTACGATTTAAGAGGGGGAATATTTAGAGTTATTTTATTATATAGAAACTTTAAAAGTATGCTATTCTATTTATATTTGTTAGGAAGACACATTATATTTTCTATATAATTTATGATATAATAAACTAGTAATTAAATTTTAAGGAGGGGTACTTATGACACAATTTGATTTTGAAAAATTAGTTGATGCTGAGTATTTATTACAAAATAGATCTAATGATAAAGTTTTAGTTATTGATGCTAGAGGAAGTATGCTAGAAGAGGGTTCTTTAATGTATGACAAAGCAATAGTTGTCGATTGGACTGATATAAGTCTATTAGGAGAGTTTGGAGGCGAAGAATTAGGAAAATTATTATCTAAGGGAAATTACCAACAAATCTTTAAGAAGTTAGGTATCTCTCATGATTCAGAAGTTTTAGTTTATGGATTTACAATGCCAGAATATGGATTTGGAGATGAGGCACGTGTTCTGTATACATTTAAGTATGCGGGATTAAATAATGTTAAGTTTATCGATGGTGGATTTAAACAAGTTGAAAAACTTGGATTTAACAAAAACTACGAATCGTCATCTGATAGAATTGATGTTAGTGATGTAGTTCGTAGCGAAGCAACTAACAACGATAAAGCTATTTTTACAGATGAATTATTGTCAAAAATTGGTGATGCAGATGTTCAAATTATCGATACTAGGTTAGAAGTTGAATATAATGGACGTGTAATTTATGGAGAAAATAAAGCAGGTCATATTCCTGGAGCCATTTCGCTACCATTCAACTCGTTAGTAGATAACGATGGATTCTTAAAATCTAGAGAAGAATTAGAAGATTATGTAACTGACAAAGGTTTAGATAAAAATAAACTTCAGATTACTTATTGCACTACTGGAGTTCGTGCTTCGTACGTTGCTGTAGTATTAGAAGAGTTAGGTTTCGAAGTGAGAAATTATGAGCCTTCATTTGCGAGATACGCTAATGTTGGTGAAGTAGAGTAAAATTTCAAGTAATTAATTGGAAAAAAGAGGTAACATGATTAGAAAAGCAACGAAAGAAGATATTAAAATAGTAGAAGGATTATTTGAGTTTATTAAATCACTAGGTATAGATATATTTACTGATTATACAGAAGATAAAATTTTTAAGATTTTGAAATATGTATTTGCGTCTAATTATGATAGATTTAGCTACAAAAATTGCATGGTTTTTGAGAAAAATGGCGATATACAAGGATTTTCATTTTCTTATCACTATAATGATGTTCTTTTTATGAAAGATTTTTGGTTTAATGAAGTAGTTAAGAATTTCGGACTTAAAAAAGATTCAATAATATTTGATTATGATGAAGTATTAACTGATGAATTTTATTTAGACACTCTATATGTTTTTTCTGACGCAAGGGGAGAAGGAATTGGAAATAAACTTTTAACTGAATTTGTTAATGTTTCTTATAAGAAGCTAAGTTTAAATGTTGCACAGTCTAACTATAGAGCAAGAAAGTTATATGAAAGTTATGGGTTTAAAAAAGATTGTGAAATATTTATAGGTCACGAAAGATATGATCATCTTATAAAAAGCAAATAATACAATTAACGCTTATTTTCAGAATATTTATTCTAGTTTTAAAATAATAAATTACCAAATTAACAAAATATATGATATAATTAACTCTATGTATAAAACATAAGGAGAAAGAATATGACTGAACTACTAAGAAAAAATCAAAAAGTTGAGAATACATGGGACTTGGAATCAATTTTTAAAACGAATGATGATTTCTGGAACCAATTTAATGAAGTAGAAGCGTTTATTCCTAAGATAAAAAATTATAAAGGAAAAGTATTGGAAGGTGCTAAAGGCCTTTTAGAAGTATTTAAAGTTGAAGGTGAATCGATGTTGAAAGTTGAACAGTTATCAATTTATTCATCTTTAAAAAAAGATCAAGACAGTACAGACCCATTTTATGCTGAATTATATGCAAAAACAAGAAATTTAAGTTCTAGATTTTATGCTGAGTGGTCATTTTTAAAACCAGAGCTACTTTCGATTGAAGAGAAAGTTCTATTAGGTTATGTTGAAGAACTTGATGAATTGGCAGTTTATAAGTTTGAGTTAGAAAAGTTAAATAAAAAACGTCTGCATACTTTAGATCCTGAACAAGAAAAAATTATCTCAATGGCTGGCGAGGCATTGAGTGCGTGTGATGAGACTTTTGCTGCATTAAATAATGCTGATGTGTCTTTTGATACTGTAGAAGATAAAGATGGAAATAAACATACTTTAACTCATGGTACCTATGGTACACACATGGAAAGTACAGATAGAATTTTAAGAAAAAACACTTTTCATGCACTGTATGATTATTTTAAAAAACATAACAATACTTTAGCTGCAACACTTGGTGGAAATTTAAAACGAAAAAAATATTATGCTGATGTATACAAGTACTCGTCAACTCGTAACAATGCACTATCTAATAATTTAATTCCAGAAGAAGTATATGATAATTTAGTCTCTGTAGTGAATAAAAAAATTCCGGCTTTACAAAAATATTATGAACTTCATAAAAAAGTAAAAGGATTTGACGATTTTAGATTGTATGATAGAGGCGTTTCGATGGTAGAAGGAGAACCTATTAAATTTACATTCGAAGAGGCTCGTGATATAGTTTTAGAAGCGGTGAAACCTCTGGGAGAAGAGTATGTAAATGATATGAAAAAAGCATTTACTGAACGATGGATTGATATTTATCCAAATAAAGGAAAGCGTTCAGGAGCCTATTCATGGGGAGGATATACGACTAAACCATTTGTATTATTAAATTTTGATGGGACATTAAATGATGTATATACTTTAATTCATGAACTTGGACACTCAATGCATTCATTCTATACACGAAAAAATCAACCATATGTTTATGGAAGTTATTCAATATTTGTAGCAGAGGTAGCGTCAACATGTAATGAAGCATTGCTAACTGAATATTTATACAATAAATTCGAAAAAGAAGAAAATTATAATGGAATGCTACGTGTCCTTAACCAAGCACTAAGTGGATTTGTAGGTACAGTTTATAGACAAACACAATTTGCAGAATTTGAGCATACTATAAATCAACATCTTCAAAATGGTGGTGCAATAACAGCGGATTATTTAAATAATGAATATTTCAACCTAGTTAAAAAATACTATGGAGATGTATTTACTTATGATGAAGATATAAAATATGAGTGGTCAAGAGTTCCTCATTTCTATTATAATTACTATGTATATCAATATGCAACAGGATACTCTGCTGCACAAGCTCTATCTAAACTAATTTTAAAAGATAGTAACAACGCTAAGATTTATATTGATGAATTCCTTTCAAAAGGAAATTCTAATTATCCAATTGAAGTTCTAAAAAATGCAGGTGTCGATATGTCTAAACCTGAAGCAATCGAATTAGCTCTTCAAGATTTTGAAGAAAAAATAGAAAAATTTGAGAAACTATATTTTAAATAATACAGAAGATATATACGGATATCATAACTTATAAGAGATTAAGTATTAACTTCCTTGAAAAAAAGTTTGTTGTAATTTGTAATTCTTTTTTTGAAAATAATAAGTAAAAGGTGAGGATTAAAAATCGATTTCTAAGAAATAACGATTTTTAATCCTCACCTTTTTTTAATGTTACTAAAACTAATTCTATTCTGTTATTTATTCTTATAGGAAATGAACTGTTCCCAAGACCACGAGATACAATAAGTGTTGAATCATTTTGTATATATTTTCCGCTAGTGTATTTTGGGAAAAATCCTTGGCTAGGCGAAAAAATTCCACCTAAAAACGGTACTCTCCATTGTCCACCGTGTGCATGTCCAGAAAAAATTAAATCATAATTGGTTTCTATATACATTGGAAATTTCTCAGGTCGATGTGATAATAAAATATTAAAATGATTAGCCAAGTTTAGCTCTTCTAATGTTTTTTTGAAGTTTGCTCTATGATTTAAATTATCTTCATTTTTAAAATAATTATAGTCTTCCACACCAGCTAGATTAATAGATTTACTGTTTTTTTCTAATAATATTGAGCTATTGTTTAAGTTAGTTATATTTAATTTATTTAGCATTTCTTTTAATTTTTCATATTCTTCCGGGAGTCTTAATTCATGATTGCCAGAAACAAAATAGCATTGGGAAATCACGGAAAGTTGACAAAGTATATTGTATGCAATATCCATGTCATTGTTATAACTATCTAGTAGATCACCAGTAATAACTATAATATCTGGTGAAAATTTTTTTATTTTGTTTATAAATGTAATATCACTAGAACCAACTTTATTACAGTGAATATCACTTATTTGAGCAATTTTAAAATTATTAAATTCCTTAGGTAGGTTGTTAAAACTAAGGTGTGTATTTGTTATTTTTAGATTTTTATTTTGTCTAATTATTGAACTGGCTGCTATAAGAGGGGCCAAAGCTAAAAGTTTATGTTTCATTATTTTTACCTATTATATTTCTTCTTATAATAACTACGTTGTTATCTTAAAATATTATACCATAATGCTTAAATTATGTTAAAATATAAAGTGGTTAATAAAGCAAATTAGAGGATGAATTCATGATTAAAATAGAAAAAATAGATAATATAGCCGCTTCTAGAAAATATCCACCAACATCACCACAGTGGCAAGCAATTGCTATAACAGGTGCAGATATTCTCGTTGCTGCAGCGGCGGGAAGTGGAAAAACAGAAGTTCTTTCAGAAAGAATAGCAAGAAAAGTAGCGACGAATAGGTGGGATATAGATAGACTATTAGTCTTAACGTTTACAACAGCTGCAGCTAAGAATATGATTGTTAGAATTGAAGATAAAATAAGTGAACGATTATTATCAACGAAAAGAGAGGAAGATCTTTTATTTTTACGAAAACAAAGAATGTTAATGAATGATGCTTATGTAAGTACAATTGATAGTTTTTGTTTAAATGTACTAAAAAAATTCTATTACTTAGTTGAAGAAAAAATTGATAATCAAATTACGTATTTATCACCGAATTTTAGTATTCTAGCAAATAGTAAAGGATTGTTAACTGAAACTATTGGAAATGTTCTTGAAAGATTTGTCCAAGAAGATTCTATTAGTTCAGATTTGTTGTTTGCTATATTTGGATCTAAACAAAACATTAGTTCATTTATTATGGATATATATTATAAGTTGTTGAATATCCCAAACTTTTTAAATTTTTTAGATACTGATTTTACTAGATTAAATTCATTGATATTAGAAAAATTGAATACAACTGAAGTTGAGGTAGTAGAGGAATTTGAAAAAATAGAAGAATTAATCGGAAAAGAAGATATTACCAAAGCATTAAATTTTAGTAGATTTATAAACAAATGTTTAGAAAATAACTTAAAAGAGTCAAGTTTAGATATTTTGTCACTAGTTGATTTAGATAGTAGTAAAAAAGAAAAGATTACTAAATATATTCAAATAGAAGAAATTGAAAAGAGTAATCTAGAACGATTAGAAGAAATTAGAATTATTGAAAACAACCTTAGTTCTCAATTGGAAATAAAAGATAATGTATTCGATACAACACTACTTAGTAGTATTTACAATACTCTTAAAGATTATGTTGATTATTTTAAGATTAATGAAAAGATGGATATACTTTCTAAATCAATAACTAATTTATTAAAGCAAGTACATAATGATTTTATAAAAAGAAAACGTGAAAATAATTTCCTAGATTTTTCTGATTTGAATCATCTTGCGATTAAGGCTTTAACAAAGGAGAAAAATAATAAAATTGTTCTTAGTGAAGCAGCACATTATTATAGAAATTATTTTTTAGAGATATATGTTGATGAATATCAAGATAATAACAACCTTCAAGAGTATATATTGAATTTAATTAGGGGAGAAGATGCTTATTTCTTTAGAGTAGGTGATGTAAAACAAGCAATCTATGGTTTTAGGGGCTCTAACCCTGATCTCTTCGAACAAAAATATAATAGTTATAAAAAATTAGTAATCGATAATTATAATGTAGAAAATGAATATTCATTTGAAAGTGATTCAGAGGGTATTTGCATAGTTTTAAAAGAGAACTTTAGAAGTGATGAGAACATCTTGAAATGTAGTAACTTTATTTTCAATAGACTGATGGGAAATAAGAATGCAGGTGTGAGTTACGATAAAGATAGTGCTTTATATTACCCTAAAGCAAAAGAAAACAAAGAACATGAAATAACTCCTACTAAATTTATAAATGGTAAAACTAATTATTTTACAGGAAACGTTATAGAAGACAAAAAAAATTACAGAGAGCAGTCTATTGAGAATATTGCTTATGAAATATTAAATGGTGTAAAAAACGGGAAAAAATATAGTGATTATGCTATTTTGGTAAGAAATAGCACTAAAATGAATAGTTTTAAAGAAATTTTTAGTAAATACAATATTCCTCTATTTTTTAAAGAAAAAGTTGGTTTTACAGAATCTACTTGTTTTAATATATTGTATAATATGTTAAATTTCTTGGATAATACAAATAGAGATGCAAGTTTATTAGCAATTTTACATACTGAAATTTTTGATTATAACAATGATGAATTATTACAATTATCACTACAAAAAGGTAAAAGTCTTTTTGAAAAATTACGAAATAGTAATACTGAGAAAGACAACAAAACTGAGAATCAAATAATAAAATGGTTAAACTTTAGTTTAAATAATTCTCTGCCGAATTTATTAGACTGTATAGAAAGGGATATAGATTTTAGAAATTATTTAGTAACAATAAGTGTAGATGATGAAGAGTTAGATTATTTCGAGAATTTTGTTGATATTGTCAATGAATATCAAAGATTCGATAATAAGTTATCAGGGTTAGTCAGTCAATTAAAAACCATAAAAAGTGAAGAAGTTTTTGAAACGAAAAAAAGAACTCCAAATGATAGTGTAACATTGTCTACAATTCATATTTCTAAGGGATTAGAGTATAAAGAAGTTTTTGTAGCAGATTTAGATACTTCCTTTAGTAAAAGAGGATATACGGGTGAAGCATTATTTACAGAGAACTTCGGTCTAAGTATCAATGTAGATAATATATGTGAAAGGTTAGGATTTAGATGCCCTAATGTTGAAAAACTAAATAGATTGTATAATTATAATAGTGTATTGATAAAAATACGAGAAAGAGAAGAAGAAGTTCGTAACTTATATGTTGCGCTAACTCGTGCCAAAAATTCTTTATTTATCGTAAGTCCTAATGGTATTGAATTAAATAATGATGAAGCTAAAGATAAAACTTTATCTCAAGCTATTATTGAAGATGACAATTTTGAAAAGATTTTAAATAATCTTTTAAGTGAATACGAAGCTGGTTTTGATTATGAAAATGAACGTGATGCAAAATTTGAAGGGTATGAAGCTGAACCATTTTACGAAGGAATTGAAGCGGAGTTTAAATTTGATTTAGGAGATTTTTATAAAAGCTTTGAAATGAAACAACAGAATAAAGATGAAACTGAAGAAGTGAATGTTAGGGATAAAATATTTCCAGCAAAAACATCTTATAGTGCTTTGAAAAAAATCAATACAGATAATAGTACTTTTATACAAAAAAAAGAAAAGCGTGGTTATTTAGAATTTACAACTTTGAAAAGTGCCAATTCATCTAGTAAGGCAATTTTAAGAGGTAATATTATCCATAAGTTATTTGAGAAAATTGTTAATGATATTAGAAATGGTGTGAAAATTATTGAAGTTAGAGAGTATGTTCATAACTTAAAGAAAACAGATAATCTATTTCAAAATATTAAAGAAAATAGAATCTTGACTGTTGAGGAATTTGATATTATAAATAATGAAGATGACTTAGAAAAAATTGAGAATTTTGTAAATAGTGAATTGATGAATACCGTTTTGTCTGCGGAATTTTGTCAGACAGAAATAGCATTTACAACATCTAAAAAAGCTAAAGAACTTTATAAGGACAGTGATAGTGAAATAGCTGTAATTTTACAAGGTGTTGTTGATTTGTTTATTCGTGTTTCTAATAAAGAAGCGATAATTGTGGATTATAAAACAGATCATGTTACAACTAAAACTGGAGAAAATATTTTAAAAGACAGACATAAAGAGCAACTGAGAATTTATAAAGAAGCAGTTGAAGATTATTATCAATTAGAAAATATTAAAACATATGTTTATTCGTATGTATTATCAAGGCTGATTGAAGTTGAATAAAAACTTAACACGTTGTTAGTAAGAGTTAATTGTGGTATAATAGGAATTAAATTTGAACAATAAAATTTGGAGGTGAAAGCGTGAAATATATAGTTTGTAATAGTGAAACTGCAGTATTAAATAGAATGTATGATGAATTTGAAAAGAATATTGAGGATGGAGCAGTTATTTGTTTACCGGAAAATATAATAAATACTCAGTTTACGAACAGAATGATTGATGATAATAAGACTGGAAAATATCGTTATAAACACGTCATAGTGTTGGGACAAAGAGAGTTTGCTGATATAGATATTGAGGAAAGATTTGGGTTATATAGATATGCAAGACATGAATTATTTAAAAAAATTGATGTTGAAACGAAGAATATCTATTATCCACAGACGCTAAATAGCAATGAGGGTGAAGAGGAACTTAATAACTATAAAGAAGTACTTGGAGAGAATCCTATCGATGTTGCGGTAGTGTTTTTAGGTTCTGATGGAGGAATATTAGATTATCGTTATGCTGATGAGGTAAATAAAGATCTGCATATTGTGGAATTCTCAGATGAAGAAAAAACTCAATTGCAAGAAGCTGGTATGGAAATTACGGGTAATAAGCTGATTAGTATAGGTTATGAGAACCTGATGTCTGCTAGAAATTTATTTGTTGTTGTTTTAGGAAAAGATAAGAGACAGTATATTGCAGAGTTATTTGAAAATGAGGATTCAGAAAATAAAACTGTGTTATCAATCTTAAATAATCATAAGAATTTATTTATTTTTACAGATAAAGAAGCTAGTTATAAATCTGAAGAAGAAGTAAATAGATTAATTAAACAAAGACAAAAAAAATTAGAAATTAAAGAGCGAGAAGAAAGACTTCAAAATGAGGAGCTAAAAAAGGATAGGTAATATATATGAATGATTATCAGAGAATTATAGACTATGATTTTAGCGATACAGTTCTTGATGATAAACTTGTTGTAAAATTCAAATTGAAGAAGACATTTACTGAAGACCAATTCATTAGTTTGTTTTCTCCTAAAAAAGGAGAAAGATTTATTATAAGGACACCAGATACGAAATCATCTATAATTGGAATAGGTTATGAAACAACGTGGTTGTTGGATTCTAACGATTTTTTAACAAGTTTTGATAATAGTAGTGTCTTATCTGGTTTTGAAGAATTAAAAGCTCAGGTTACATTTTTAGAAATAGATGAACATGATTCAGAGTATTTTGGTATATATGGTGGAGTCTCAGATGGTAAAAACAAAAATAGCCAAGAATGGGTCGATTTTAGTGATACTTCATTTGTTGTTCCGGGAATACTTGCAGTTTTTAAAGATGAAGACGTATATATCACTATGTTCTTTAACATGAAAGAAGAAAAAGAATTCGCGGAATTATGGTCTGAGAGAATTTCATTTTTAAACAAACTTGATGATAAAAATGAGATATCAAATGAGCCGAAAATATCAGTGGTTAGAGAAATTTATCCAGAACTTTGGCAAGAAAACATTAGGACCGCTCTTCTTAAAATTGAAAAAGAAGAACTAAAGCGTATCGTATTATCAAGAAAGAATTTAATATTATTAGAGAATAATACTTCATTAGGAGCAATTACAAAGTATCTTCTAAGTAAAAATAGATATTTTATAGCTTTTGAATCAAAAAAAAGTTTATTCATTACTACAAATCCTCTAATCTCTTTAGATTACACAGATAATGATCTAAAAGCACATCTTTATTTGAAAAAAGAGAATTTATTCAATAATGATTATTCAGTTATGTTCGATGAAGAAGAAATAATTAATGAGTATAAGGAAGATTTTGAATCGCATTATAATACTGATTTTAAGGTGTATGATGACAAGACTCTAATGGGGAAAAAGCTCGACGTATTTTCTGTTTTAAATTCTAAAGTTGAAGATTCACAACAAGCGATAAAAGCTCTTAGTCTTTTATATCCTATGCCAATAATAAAAGGATATCCTGAAAATGTAGCAAAGAAATTTCTTGATGATAATTATAATGTGGGTTATGGATTTTGGTATTCTCCATTCGGGTATATTACTAATAATTTAGATGCTAAGTTTTATACATGTGGGAATATGATGGTAGCTCAAAATAATATGATTACATTATTTACAAGTATTTTGCTATCAAAAGATGAAAATTATAATGATGTTATAGAAAAATCCGATAGAATTGTAAGTTCTAGTCTTAAATTATTTGATCATTAGGAGAAATATGATGAGACAGAGTACAATAAAAAAAGGAGCTATTCTTACACTGTTAGGAGCCACGTGTTGGGGATTATCGGGAGTATTAGGAGAATATTTACTAAATATATCAAAAATAGACCCTGTTTGGATAATAGCTAATAGATTATTTTTTTCTGGAATTGTGATGGTAGCTATGTTATTTCTTAAAGATAAAAACAACTTAGTAAGAGTATTTACAGATAAGAAAGATATTTTAAAACTACTAAATTTCTCATTTTTTGGTCTGTTAATCTGTCAGGGGACATTCTTCTTAACAATTAAGTATACCAATGCTGGTATGGCAACGGTCATACAGTATATTGGTCCAGTAATAATAATGTTATATTATTGTGTTATAGGTAGAAGATGTCCTCTTCCGAGAGAAGTTATTGCAATAGTAGTTTCACTATTTGGAACGGTGTTAATAGCAACCCATTTTGATTTTAGTAAACTAAATATTTCTACATTAGGATTATTCTGGGGATTACTTTCTGCATTTGGTCTTGCTAGTTATAATATTTTTTCAATCAGTCTAACTACAAAATATGGTGTAATGCCTATAATGGCTTGGGGGCTATTATTTTCTGGTATTGTAGTATACTTCTTAACAGGTAGTTATTATATTCCAGATAATTTTAAATTGATTGATTTAATATGTATGTCAGGAGTAATTATAGTTGGTACAATTTTATCATTTTCTACATATCTAGAAGGTGTTAGGTTAATCGGTGCGGTCACGGGAAGTATTATCGGATGCTTTGAACCGATTGCAGCTATAATGTTCTCATTCCTGTTACTAGGGACGACATTTGGAACGATAGACTTAATTGGGGCAGGTTTTATTCTATCAGCAGTAATTGTACTAAGTAAGAGATAAGTAAAAAAAATAAGAGTTTAAGATATTTGATGAACTGAACGGGGGTAACTTTTAAAATCGATTTTGAAGATAATGGTTTTAAGTTACTCTCGTTTAAAGTTGTTAGGAATTTTAGAAAATTTTAAATAAAATATTTTTTTTTGAAATATTTTTCGTTAGATTTCTGTACAATATACAGAGAAAGGAAGAAAATGAGTAACATTAAATTTGATGAAATGTATAAAAGTATGAATACTAAAGAACTGACTGCATTAGCTAAAGAACTTGGTGTTCCAAGGTATTATACATTAAATAAAAAAGAATTAGTTTTGGCAATTTTAGAAAAACAATCGGTAAGTGAAGAACATTACTATGCTTCTGGAATCTTAGATGATATTCACTCAGAAAATGGTTTTGGATTCCTAAGAACTGTTGATTATAAAAAAGGAGAAACGGACATTTATATTTCTGCTTCTCAAATTCGTCGTTTTGAGCTGAAAAAAGGTGATGAAGTCTTTGGTAAAGTTCGTAAACCACGTGAAGGTGAGAGATTTGCAGGTATATTACAGGTAGATAAGGTCAATGATGTAGATGCAGAGGTTGCAAAGGGTAGAGCGCACTTCCAAGCATTAACACCAATTTATCCAAATCAAAAAATTGTTTTAGAGACTACAAAGGAGAAACTGTCTACAAGATTTGTTGATCTAGTAGCGCCGATTGGGTTCGGGCAACGAGGATTAATAGTAGCGCCTCCTAAAGTTGGTAAAACAACATTACTAAAAGATATAGCAAATTCTATTAGAAAGAATTATCCTGATAAGAAGTTAATTATTCTTTTAATTGATGAAAGACCAGAAGAGGTTACTGACATGGAAAGGTCAGTAAAAGGAGCAGATGTTGTAAGTTCTACATTTGATGAAACTTCAGAAAATCATATCAAAGTAGCTGAGCTTGTAATTGAACATGCTAAACGTCGTGTAGAACTTGGTCAAGATGTAATTATACTTATGGATAGTATAACAAGACTTGCACGTGCTTATAACATTGTTGAGCCAAGTAGTGGGAAAGTCTTAAGTGGTGGGGTAGATCCATCGAGTCTTCACAAACCAAAAGCATTTTTTGGAGCAGCGAGAAATGTTGAAGGTGGAGGAAGTTTAACTATAATCGCAACTGCCTTAATTAATACGGGTTCTAGAATGGATGATTTAATATTTGAAGAGTTTAAAGGAACAGGGAATATGGAAATTGTCTTATCACCAGAGTTAGCTTCAAGAAGAGTTTATCCAGCTATTGATTTCTTGAAGAGTTCTACAAGAAAAGAAGATCTATTATTGACAGAAGATGAAGTGAAAATTTTATGGCAAACTCGTAGAAAGCTTGAAGATGTTAGTGAACCAACAATCGGAGTTCTTAATCATCTTAGAAAACATGATAGCAATGCTGACTACATTGATGAAATGAAAAAATTCATAAGAGATTAATGTTTAAAGCTATATGATTATTAGACAGGTTATAGTGTCTATGGTATAATCATTAGGATATATTAATTTTAGGAGGATTACATTGGAAACAATTAAATTTTTAATTGATTTTGTATTGCATATTGACAAACATCTAGGTGAATTGATGACGCAACATGGACCATGGTGGATGTATGGAATAATATTTTTAATTATTTTTATTGAAACTGGGGTTGTGTTCATGCCGTTTTTACCAGGTGATTCATTATTGTTCGCTAGTGGTGCATTGTGGGCAGCAACAGGGAATAATATCTTTTTACTATTATTCTTATGTATAAGTGCTGCAGTAATCGGTGATAATTGTAACTATTTCATTGGAAGAAACTTCTCTGATTATCTGAAGAGTAAAGCATGGTTTAAAAAGTTTGTGTCCGATGAGAACATAAAGGACGCTGAAAACTTTGTAGCAAAACATGGAGGAAAGTCTATTTTCTTAGCGAGATTTTTCCCAATTATTCGTACAATAGTTCCATTTATCGTAGGAGCTGGTAAGATGAAATATTCTAAGTTTAGAGTTATTGACTTTTTCGGAGGACTTTGCTGGTGTACATTATTTGTATCAGTAGGGTATATCTTTGGAAATATTCCATCTGTTAAAAACAACTTTTCTATAGTTGTAATTGCTATTGTTTTAATTAGTTTAATTCCGATAATAGTAGGGGCAATTAAATCTAGAAAAAAAGCATAAAATAATAGGGTGTATAATAATTAGTGTGGATGAGAAAAATCCATACTAATTATTTTTTTATTAATTAAGAAAGTAGTTACAAAAGAAATATTTGTACATTTTGTTATACAAAAAAGTAATCCTATCAATAAAAGATGAGCTTGCCTGTATGAAGACAACTAAATATAAAAAATAAAACAATCTATCAAATTTGACAGGGAGACAAATTCAAAGTTAAATTAATTATATAAGGGACTTGAATTAAAAAATGTATTTATAATGAATATAGATGAGAATTATCTTTATTTGTATAAAGCAAACTATGAAAAGTTAGATAAAAATGTATTGTTAGAAACAAATGTAGTAGAAGAAGAAAGACGATTGCTTTATGTAGCAATGACAAGAGCAGAAGAAAGATTGTATATATATTAGGGGAATAAAGATAGTAAGTTTATAAAAGAATTAAAAGAAATAGAAAGTATTTTGACAGAGTGTCAAGAGTGATGTTTTAACAAAAATTTTAAAAAATTAAATAAAAGATTTGTATTTTTTATTTTTTTACAATATAATAAAATTAACAATTCATTTCTAATATCAAAAAAATGTTAAAATTTCTAAAAAATAACAGAAAGAAGGTTCTATTATTATGAAAAAGAAATTATTTTTTGTTTTATTATCAGGTAGTATGTTTTTAAATTTTAATATAGCTGATGCAAAAGGAAGTACAGAAGTTACTACTTTTCATCAGTATACTACTATTACGAATGATGGCTGGGGTAGTGCTGGTGGTGGTTTACCATTGGAACCAACTATTAATTGGTAATTATTAGGAATTTTATATGTTTAATTATTTTCCTAAAGAAGAAGAAATTTTAACTGATTTATATAATTTGATATTAGATAAAGAGGTTGGAATAAAAGAGAGAGAATTGTATAAGAAAGCTATTTTGTTAATTGAAAAAGAAAATGAATATTATGAAGCAGTTTTATTTCAATTAGCACCTGCTTTAGTTTATTTAGCACTACAAGAAAGTATTTCTAGTAATGGTTGTATTTTTATGACTAAAATTAGTAGATTTACTAATAATTCTATAGGATTTTATTTATTTGATTCTATATTAAAAAAATAATTTGTAAAATCAAAGAAAACAGTATAAAATATGTATATAAAGCAATTAGTTAGTATGTTGCATAGAGTAAAGGGGGCTGACCCAAAAGACCAGTAAAAAAGAAGTATCGAGAAAAAAACTCGGTACTTCTTTTTAAAATTAATAAACAAAAAATCATCCCCATGATATAATAATAGTATAACCAAAAACCAAAAAATCAAAGGAGATGATATAAATGAGTAACAAAGTTACCTATAAAAATTATAACATGAATCAACTACAAATGCCAATGGATATAACTGATTGGATAGAAGAAAATCACATATCAAAACTAGTAAATCAAGTAGTAGAAGGAATAGATGAAAAAATACTAAGACAATCATATAAAGGTGGAGGCAGATGTTCATACCATCCAAAAATGATGTTGAAAATAATAATCTACGCATATATAAATAAAGTGACAAGTGGAAGAAAAATAGAAAAACTATGCAAAGAAAACCTTCCGATGATATGGTTAGCCGCAAGACAAACACCAGATTTTCGTACAATAAATAGATTTCGAGTAGAAAAGAAAGAATTAATAGAAGAAGTATTTAAAGCGATAGTACTAAGATTGATAGAAGCAGAACTTATAGACCCTAGTATATATTATCTAGATGGAACAAAAATAGAAGCAAATGCGAATAAATACACATTTGTATGGAAAAAATCAACACAAAGATACAAAGAAAAAATAACAGAAAAAATAACGGAATTTCTAGAAGAAGCAAGCAACTTGAGTGAAGAAGAATTAAAACAAGAAGAAACAGTAAAAGGATTGTCGGATTTAAAAGAGTTATCACAAGAAATACTACAAGATATAGACAATCTAGGATCTAAAGAAATTGAGCAAATAGTAGAAGTATTAGAAGAAATAAAAGAAGAACAAGAAATACAAGAAATCCCTAAAACTAGAAAGCGAGTAATCAATAAGATAACAAAGAAAATAAAAGAAGACTATCTACCAAGACTGCAAAAATACGAAAATCAGCTAGAAATATTAAAAGACAGAAATAGTTATTCAAAAACAGATAAAGACGCAACATTCATGAGAATGAAAGAAGACCATATGAAAAATGGGCAACTAAAAGCAGGATACAATGTACAGGTAGGCACACATAATCAATATGTATTAGGTTTTACAATACATCAAAATCCAACAGATGTAAGAACATTACAATCACATATAGAAAATATCAAAGTACAAGGAATAATAGAACCAAAAACAATAGAAGCTGATGCAGGATACGGAAGTGAAGAAAACTATATTTACTGCGAAGAAAATAATTATCAAGCACTAATACCATATAATATGATGAGAAAAGAACAGATGAACAAATACAAAAAAGACATAAAAAACTCATCAAACTGGAAATATGATGTATTTAGTGATAGTTTTATATGCGCAAATAATAGATATGTAGATTTTGAAAAATATATAAGTAGAACTGATAAATACGGATATAAAAGAGATTTCAAACAATACAAATGTGAAGACTGTAGTGATTGTCCAATAAAACACCTGTGTACAAAAGCAAAAGGTAATAGAACAATACTATATAATCCAACGTATGAAGAGTTAAAAGCGAAACAAAGATATTTACTTTTAGAAAACGAAGAAACTAAAAACATATACTCAAAAAGAAAGATAGAAATCGAAAGCTTCTTCGGTAATTTAAAACAGAACTTGGCGTTCACAAGATTTTCCCTTCGAGGAATTGAAAATGTGAGGGTCGAATTTGCCCTGCACGCTATTTCCCATAATTTAATAAAATTAGCAAAACACCTGATAAGACAAGGCGGATTAGCTAATTTTATTGGGGAATATTTTTCATTTTTTAGAATTTCCATCAAAAATCATTCAAAAAACCAAGAAAAGAATTTTTATCAATCTTTTCTTGGTTTTTCTTTATGCTTTTGGGTCAGTCCCTTTTTAGAGTCTCCAAAATTTAGGACTGATGAGAAGGGTCATGAGCTTAAAGCTTATGATTCCTTTTTTTATGCAGAAAAGTTGCTAGTGTGAGTTTATAACGATATAATTAAAGGACACATAGTGGTTTGGAGGAAAACATGAAATTAGGAATTATTGGTTCTGGAATGATAGTGAAAGATTTTTTATCTTTTGTACATGAACTTCCAGAAATAAAATTAGAAGCTATAACAGCTAGAAATATTGATAATTTAAAAGAATTACAGTCTAAATATAATATTAATAATATATATACTGATATTGATTTTTGTCTGGAAAATAAAGCGATTGATACGATTTATGTTGCAGTTCCAAATAACTTACATTATGAAGTTGCTAAGAAGGCTCTAGAAGCTGGTAAAAATGTTATTTGTGAAAAACCTTTTACGTTAAAGTATGACGAAGCTGTAGAATTGTTTGAAATCGCTGAAGATAAAGGATTAATTTTAATAGAAGCAATAACAAATCAATATCAAAAAAATTATCTTGTTATAAAAGACAATATTGATAACATAGGAGAAATACGACTAGTTGAGTGTAATTTTTCTCAACTTTCTTCAAGATATGAAGCATTTAAAAATGGAGTAATAGCTCCGGTTTTTGATAAAAGTAAAGGTGGAGGAGTACTTGGTGATTTAAATATTTATAATATTCATTTTGTTGTTGGATTGTTTGGCAAACCTAGTAATGTACATTATTCACCTAATATAGTAAATGATGTAGATACTTCTGGTATTCTTCTATTAGAATATGATAGCTTTAAAGTAGTATGCATAGCAGCTAAAGATACGTTTAATAATAGTCATGTAAATATTCAAGGTGATCAAGGTATAATTAAAGTTATTGGTCCTACAAATGAAGTTCCTAATTACAGTATTCAAACAAAAGATAATTTTATAAATGAAAATAAAAATATCCATTCACATAGAATGTTTGCTGAGTTTAAAAAATTCGTTGAAGTTATAGATAATAAAGATTTTGAATTTATGAATGATCAGAAAGAACATACTTTGAACGTTATGTATATTTATGAAGAAGCGAAAAAATTTATAGAAAATTAAAAAGGAGAAAATCATATGAAAAAATTTTTTAGTAAACCATTTGGTACAGATGAACAACCTATAGAGGAAGGAAGATATAGATTGTTTTGGACTGCAGTCTGCCCGTATGCACATAGAGCGGTTATAGCAAGAGAGATACTAGGGTTAGATGATGCGATAAGTTTAGGAACATTGGATTATCGCCGTGGAAAAGAAGGATGGCAATTTAGCTTAGATAAAGATGGGGTAGATCCAGTTTTAAAACAATCTAAAATTAAAGATGTGTACTTAAATAGTGATTCAGATTATGAAGGACCATATTCAGTACCAGTGCTTGTTGATGTAACTACAGGAAAAGTAGTTAGAAAAGAATCAGCAGAGTTACTTCACGAATTTGCGACAGTATTTAGTAAACTACATAAGAAAGACGGAATAGATTTATATCCTGAACATCTTGCTGATCAAATTGATGAGTGGAATGAAAAATTAGCTGTAGCTATTAATGATGGTGTATATGGAATGGGATTTGCTGAAAGCCAAGAAAAATATGATGAGGCATTCGATAGATTCTTCGATATGATGGATGTATTTGAGAAACGTTTATCAAATCAAAGATACTTCCATGGTAATACAATAACAGAAACAGATATTCGTTTCTATACTACTATGATTCGTTTTGATGTCGTTTATTATGGATTATATTCTGCGAATAAAAAGAGAATTGAGGAATATCCTAACATTTTCAACTATTTAAAAGATTTATATCAAACACCAGGATTCGGATCTACAACAGATTTTGAAGCAATAAAGATCGGATATTATTCATCAGCAGGGAAAACTATTGTGCCAAAAGGACCGGAGGTAGATAAGTGGAGTCAAAGTCACGATAGAGCTAGATTTGAAAAATAAAAAATGAAAATAATAGACGTAGAAAAATATAACTTTTCTAAGGAACAGCTAAAAGGGTTTGGATTTAGGGAAGAAGCGGAAAAGCTAATATATCGAAAAGAAATTTTAGACGGTAGTTTTTTAATAGAAATTGTATTTGTGGATAGTCAACTTTTGATAGAAGTTTATGATTTAGAATTCGATGAGGTTTACTCATTGTATAGCGTAGATAGTGCCGTAGGTGAAACGGTTCAAAATGTTAGAGAATATGTAGAGAATCTACTAAGTTCTATATTAGGATTAGCTGATGAATCAGGAAAAATAGGTTCAGAAGTTATCAACTATTGTAATAGTAAATACGGCGAGAACAGTGTTAATCCTTTTAAAAAACATCCAGATATATTGGCATTTGTAAATGAAAAAAATAAATGGTATGCTTTGTTATCGGATGTAGAGTATAATAAATTGAATAAAAATACTGATATTACAACTAAGGTGAAAATTCTAAATGTAAAATATCCTACGGATAAAATCTTAGATATTATAGACAATCAAAATATTTTTCCAGCATACCATATGAATAAAAAGCATTGGATTAGTATAGTTTTAGATAAAAATATTAAATTGGAAACTATTAAAGAATTAATCGACATAAGCTATTCTTTAGTTAAATAAAATAAAAGGGAGTGACTCAAAAATCGTGATTTCGAAGAAATGATATGTACCCCTTTCACTGCTTTGTCCAGTAAAAGGGGTACATATCAAAATCGATTTTGTTGAGTCACCCCCGCACAGTTTATTAGATTTCAAAAAAAGCTTTTATAAAGCGATTTTTGAAATCAATAAACCACTGCGTCTATGAGTTATCATATACACTTTTTTTAAAATTTATGATTTAAAGTTGTTCCTGTTTCTATTTATTGTATGCAATTATCAAGAATATTATTTGGAAAATAATAGAGATAATAAAGAAAAATCCAATATAAATCCCTAATGCGCCAGCTATGATATATAATATAATGTTTATAATAATTAAATAATTTTTTGTATTTTTCTTTAATACTGTCATTAGATTGAAAATAGTAGCTATTATATACACAAAGTAGTGGGGAATAAGAATTGCTAGTAAAAATCCTATTCCAGTAGCAATACTCGGTGAAGATGAATCTAATGAATTTATAATATTATATACAAAGTAGGAAATACTTAAAACTATATATATAATTGATGAAAGTAATGATAATCTTATAGCGAGTTTTCTTGTCATCTAAAGCCATCCTTCCTCAGTAGATTTTTTTACAGCTTCTGTTCTGTTTTTGCAGTTTAATTTTGTTAGGATGTTAGAAATATAATTCCTAATAGTTCCTTCCGATAAAAATAGTTCATTAGCAATTTCTTTATTCGATAATCCTTCTTTAATTTTCAAAAGAATAATTTTTTCTTGATTTGTTAGAGGGTTATGACTATTAAAGATGTTCTCCATTAGTTCTGGTGAGTACTCTTTGTGTCCTGCTAAGACGTTGTTAATAGTTTTCATAAGTTCATCGATTGAACGATCTTTTAAGACGTAGGCATCTACGTTATTTTTTATAGCACGTTCGAAATACCCCATTCGTTTAAAGGTCGTCACAATAACAACTTTACAATGTATATTATTACTACGAATATATTCTAATACGTCTAATCCTGTTGCTTCAGGCATTTCAACATCAAGTATAGCTACATCGATATCATTAGTAGAAATTAAATCTATAGCTTCTTTTCCATTTTTAGCTTGAAGTACACTTTCAACACTATCTTGCATTGATAATAATGTTGCCATTGCATCTCGTAACATACTCTGATCTTCAGCGATAAGTAATTTCATATTGTCCTCCTATTTTTATTTATTAATTGTTACTTTGATAGTTGTAGGAGATTTTTCTGATGTTATATCTATTACCCCATTAACTAGTTTAATTCTTTCTCTTATAGAATATAGTTCTGTTCCGTCGATACTTTCAAAACCTCTACCATTATCAGAGATAATAACAGTGTAGTTATTACTAGATTCATTTATTTCAATATTACATTTACTAGCATTACTATGTTTAATAACATTATTTGTTAATTCTTTTAGAACCATTGTAATAGTCCACTCAACTAGTTGAGATGGAGATGTAGTCATATTAGTCTTAATATCTAATGAAATATCAGCCATTGTCATAATATCTGAAATAACTTTTAATTCTTCATTAATACTTCTATGTTTTAACTTATTAATTATAGATCGTGTTTCTCTCATAGAAGCACTACTGATTTCACCAATTTCTTTAATTTCTTTTCTGGCTGCTTCAATATTATTTTTTTCTAAATATTTTTTAGCTAGTTCTGCTTTTAATTTTAGCATTACAAAAGTATGACCGATACTATCATGTAAGTCTCGTCCGATTCTATTTCTTTCATTTTCAGCAAGAAGTAGATTAATATGTTCATTATGTTTTAAACGTTCATTTTTCAATTTATTTCTTTCATAACTATATTTTTGTGAAAAATAGCTTATGATACACATAGAACAAAAAATAAATAGGACAATTTTATCACCAATTGTTAAAGTCGGATTAGCAATTATATACAATGTTAGACAATTTATAGTTATGAAAAAACTAATTGTTCTGTATGTATAATACTTATCTTGAAAATGCCAAACTAGTAAATTGCTTAAATAGAAACTAAATAGAATATTCATTGGGTTGAAAACAATAGTCGTATAAGTGATATATCCAGTTAGAATAAACCACTCTATAAAAACAAGAACTTTATTTTTTGTATGCAACATTCCTATATATGAAATAATTGCTAAAATTGTCAAGAATAATACATATTTAGGATAACTTCCACCAAGTATATATCCAATAGGGATTATAAAGAATACTAGAGATAAATAAAACCCATATTTTCTTTTTAATAAATTTAATAATTTTTTATGCATGTTAGTCTCCTTATTCTTTAATGATACCATAATAGTATTAAAAGTACTATATTTTAAAAATAGTTTACATGAAAATTCATAAACTATTAAGGAAAGTGACTCAACAAAATCTTGTTTCTACGAAATCACGATTTTTGAGTCACTCCCTCCTATGTTATTATTTTGATTCTCTTCTGTTTTTTATTACCAGTGTAGCAATTATACATACAACTGAGTAGGCTATAAGAATTGCTAATGATCTATAAGAGAAAATATCCTCTTTAATATATTTATTAACGAATTCCAATAAATGATATGTGGGTGTAAGTTTAGATATATTTTGTAACCATTCTGGGAAAAGATAAGTAGGCCACCAAAGTCCACCCAACATAGCAAGTCCTAGGTATAATATATTAGCAAGTAATGAAAGTTTTTCTTCTGATTTAATAAGACTTAGAAGTAATCCCATACCTAAAAATGTAATACTTCCAATAAGCATTAGCACAGCTGATATAATCCATTCACGAGCCGTCATATTAACGCCCCTAACAACATGACCAACGACAAACACTGCAACAATTGAAATAATAAATGTTATTATTAGACGAATAAAACGAGCAAGGTAGTATTCAGAAATTTTTACTGGAGAATTATTCAATATATGTAGATAGTTGTTTTTCTCATCTTCTTTTATAGAAATAGGAAGAGAAAAAAGAGCAAAACTGATACTACTAAATGCAGTCATAGAGATAAGCATATCTTTTACAACACGTGCCTTTGTTTCAGGATCACCAAATTCCTGCATTCCAGAAAATACTATAAAGAAAATAACTGGAAAACCTAATCCCATAATAAAATTAGTTAAGTTTCTTTTTATGAATATAAATTCTATTTTTAATAAGTTGGCAAGATTTTTCATTATTTTTCTCCTTCTTTATCTTTTGTAGTTACAAAAATACTATCTAATAAAGTTCTATTTTGAATTTCAATTTCTTTAAACGTGCAACCAGCTTGTTGTAATATGTTCCATATTTCATCTGGTTTTTTTGTTAAGAAATTAATATTATCTGTTTTTATTTCTAAATTATTTATAATATCATTATCTTTTAATAAATCTAGATATTTTATAGGTAGTGTGAAGTATTTTTCAATTTCTTCAGCACGCATAGCATGTGGAGTAGTATCACGAACTAGTTTTCCTTTATTTAGAACTAAGATTCTATCTGCAGTATGTTCTACTTCTTCAATATAATGTGAAGAATAAATAATAGTTAGTCCTTTATTCTTTAAGGTATTTACAATCTCCCAAAATCTTATTCGCGTTGACGTATCCATTCCAGCTGTCGGTTCATCTAAGAAAATTAATTTTGGTCTTCCTATTAATGTAATAATAAAAGATAATAATCTTTTTTGACCTCCAGATAATTTAGAAGCAAAATTATCTTTTTGAGAATCATCAAACCTTAGCAGTTCATCGATTTCTTCGTTTGTTAATGGATTTTTATATAATTTTTGAATAAAGCCAAGTAATTCTTTTACTTTTAGTTTTTCAGGAACAACATTTTCCTGAGGAAGTATGTTAAGAAATTCTTTTAGCTTTTGGTTTCCTGGATTTAAAGAATTAATTTTTATTGAACCTGTATTGATAAATTTATTTCCTAATAGACAATTCATTAAAGTGGTTTTACCAGCTCCATTTGGCCCAATTAAAGCAATACATTCACCAGAATTTACTTTAAAAGAAATATCATCTAAGATATTTTTTCCTTTAATTGTTTTTGTTATATTTTTTACTTCTATAATGTTATTTAATGACATTTTATTCACCTCATCTTTGATAATTAAATTATATCAAAGTGCTAAGATAACTTTTAGTAGGTAATGTCATGAAGTAATATGACAAATGTCATAAAAAAACTTAAGAGGCGGACACAAAAGCCCTAAATTTTAACAAAGTGTATATGAAAACTCATAGACGCAGTGCTTTATTGATATCTAAATACGCTTTATAAAAGCTTTTTAGATATCTAATAAACTTTGTGGGGTGACTCGACAAAATCGATTTCTTTGAAATCACGATTTCTGAGTTACTCCCTTTAAGTCGGAGTAAATTGTTATTTCATATCATTTATTTCAATAATAGTTGAATCAGTATTGTTGAGAATAACTTCTACTACTGACGCTGCTACTTTTTCAATTGGAAGGGGATAAACAGTTTTGAAAAATGGTATCCCTAATTTTGAAAAGAATTTAATCGGTAATATATTGAAATAAGAGGTAAGTCTTTCTTTACCATACATAAGGCCTGGGCGTACTATTAGATAATCTAGTTTTGAATTTACTACCAATTTTTCTCCGTTGCGTTTACTTTCTATATAATGGTTAAAACCACCATTTGCAGAAAAATAGACAAGTTTATTGATATTGTGTTTTTTACATAGTTTAATTGTCTCTGTCACACTTTCTGTGTTTAGTTTAGAATATAAATTTTTATTTTTAATTGTTCCGATTAAGTGAATGACTATATCGTAACTTTCTTTGATTATTATATTGTTTAAGTCAAAAATATCTCCCTGTATCCATGTTGCTTCATCTTTAGAAATAGAGTGGTTTTGGGTTCTAGATAAGTAGCTAATTTCTATTTTGCATTTTGTAAGTTCTTTGATTAATGACTGTCCTACAAAGCCATTGCCACCGATTAATAATATGTTCATATGCACCTCTTATTGAATCATTATTTTTTTAAAATATTAACACAACTTGATTCGCAAGTAAATATATTTAAACTAATGTAAAAAAGATGGTATAATGGTATCAATTTAAAAAGGAGTGTGATTGAATGAAAGTAGGTTTAGTTTTAGAAGGTGGAGCAATGAGAGGACTATTTACAGCTGGTGTCCTTGATGTGTTCTTGGAAAATGATATAGAGGTCACAGATATCGTCGGAGTTTCTGCAGGAACTTTGTTTGGAGTGAATTATGTTTCTAAGCAACCTAAAAGAGCACTTCGTTACAATGTTAATTATATAAATGATAAAAGATATATGAGTTTAAAAAGTTGGATAAAAACTGGTAACTTGATTAATAAGGATTTTACATATTATAGACTTCCTTTTCAATTAGATGTATTTGACAATAAAACGTTTAAAGAATCAAATACAAATTTTTATGCGACAGTAACTAATATTGAAAACGGAGAAGCGGAGTTTATAAAAATCCATGATCCGTATTTGCAAATGGAGACTTTAAGAGCCACTTCTGCATTACCATTTATTTCGGAAATAATAGAAGTAGATGGTAAAAAGTATTTAGATGGTGGAATAGCAAACAGTATACCGATAGACTTCTTTGAAAAACAAAACTTTGATAAAATAATTGTAATACTAACAAGACCAATTACATATAGAAAGAAAAAATCAACAAGTATACAATTTAAAATGTTTTATAAAAAATATCCGCATCTAGTTGAAAAATTAAAGAATAGATATAAGGATTATAATGAAACAGTAGAAAAAATACTTGAATTAGAAAAGCAGGGGAAAGTATTTGTCATAAGACCTAGTGAAGATATTAACGTAAAGCGACTGGAAAAAGATATCGAAAAACTAAACCACGTGTATAATTTAGGGGTAAAAGATGGAAATCATATAATAGAAGATTTAAAAGAATATATAAGTTATAAAGGAGATAAATAAAATGAGTGAAGAAATTAAAATTATTCCAGAAGAATTCGAAAGAAAATCAAAAGACGAATTAAAAAAAGAACTATCTGATTTAGAATATGCTGTTACTATGGAAAGTGCAACTGAGAGTCCATATACTGGACAATATTGGGATAGTTTTGAAGAAGGGATATATGTAGATATAACAACAGGTGAACCATTATTTTCTTCGAAAGATAAATTTAGATCTCAATGTGGCTGGCCAAGTTTTTCTAAACCTATAGAAAAAGAGGTAACTAAATATTATAAAGATAATTCTCATTACGTAGAAAGAATAGAAGTAAGAAGTAGAGTTGGGGATGCTCATTTAGGACATGTCTTTCCTGATGGCCCTAGTGAATTAGGTGGTCTTAGATATTGTATTAACAGTGCTTCTCTAAAATTTATAAAAAAAGAAGACCTTGAAAAAGAAGGGTATGGGGAATTATTAAGTATTTTTGAATAAAATAATAATGAGAGTTAATTGATAGTATATATCGATTACTCTCATTTCTTTAATAAAAATAATTTAATTATTTACAATTGTATAGAAACTTTATTTAACGGAAATGGTTACAGTATGATAACAGTTTTTTTGTTTATCATAACAGTTTTTAAAATACAAAACCTTTTAGTTTATCGTTTTCATTATTTTTGCAACAGTATTTTCAATATTTTAGATTAATATTTTACTATATTTGAAAGTGGGAAACATTGTTATTCATCTTCTGTATTAGTACTGGAGTTCACAAATTGTACACAATTTGAATAAGAAAAATATTGTCTTAATAATGTGGTTGAGGTACACTAAGAGTGTAACAAATAGTTTAATTAATAAATTTATTTATCACAATATATAATAAAAAATTTTAAGGAGTGACATTAATATGACAACAGTTGCAGAAAAAAAAGCATTCGTTGGTGGTAAATGGCAAACAGAAGTAGACTTAGTAGATTTTATTAAATCTAACTATACTGAGTATAGAGGAGATGCATCTTTCCTTGCTGGGCCTACTGAAGCTACTACTAAATTAGTAGAAAAATTCAATGATTTAATGCGTCAAGAACGTTTAGCTGGTGGAACATTAGACATGGATACTAGTATTCCTTCAACTATCCTTTCTCACGGACCAGGTTACATTGAAAAAGATTTAGAGCAAATCGTTGGATTACAAACAGAAAAACCACTTAAACGTGCTTTAATGACTTTTGGTGGTATTAACATGGCTGTTAACAGCTGTAAAGCATATGGATATGAAGTAGATGAAGAAGTTATCAAAATCTTCACTGACTACCGTAAAACACACAACCAAGGTGTATTCGATGCTTATACTCCAGAAATGCGTTTAGTAAGAAAATCTGGTGTTATCACAGGACTTCCAGATGCTTACGGACGTGGACGTATTATCGGAGACTACCGTCGTGTAGCTTTATATGGTGTAGACCAACTTATCGAATGGAAAAAAGGTGACTTAGCTCAAATCGGTGCTGATGGTGTTATGACTGAACACGTTATCCGTGACCGTGAAGAAGTTAACGAACAAATTCGTGCTTTAGGTGAATTAAAAGAAATGGCAAAAATCTACGGATTTGATATTTCTGGACCAGCTACAACAGCAAAAGAAGCAGTACAATGGTTATACTTCGGATACTTAGCAGCTATTAAACAACAAAATGGTGCTGCGATGTCTATCGGTAACATTGCTACATTCTTAGACATTTATATTGAAAGAGATTTACAAGATGGAACAATTAACGAGTCTCAAGCTCAAGAATTAATTGACCACTTAGTATTAAAATTACGTTGCGTTAAATTCGCTCGTACTCCAGACTACAACCAATTATTCTCAGGAGACCCAATCTGGGCTACATTAATCGTTGGGGAAATGTTAGATTCTGAAAGATCATTAGTAACAAAAACAGACTTCCGTTTCATCCACACATTAGACAACATGGGTAACTCTCCAGAGCCAAACTTAACTATCCTATGGTCTACTAAATTACCAACTGGATTCAAAGAATTCTGTTCTGAATCTTCAATCAACCACAGTGCTATTCAATACGAAAGTGATGAATTATTAGCAGACTTCTTAGGAACTTGTGATAAATCTATCGCATGTTGTGTAAGTGGTATGACTACTGGTAAAGATATGCAATTCTTCGGAGCTCGTGCTAACTTAGCAAAAGCTTTATTATACACAATCAATGGTGGACGTGATGAAAAATTAGGTATCCAAGTTGGACCTGTAACTGAACCTTTACGTGGTGAATTAAACTACGATGAAGTTTGGGCTAAATTCGATGTATTCATGGAATGGTTATGTAAACTATACATCAATACATTAAACGTAATTCACTACATGCACGATAAATACTCTTACGAAAGCTTAGAAATGGCATTACACGATACTAAAGTTAGAAGATTCATGGCAACTGGTATCGCTGGATTCTCAGTAGCAGTAGACAGTTTATCAGCAATTAAATATGCTAAAGTTACTCCAATCGAAGATGAAACTGGATTAGCAGTTGATTACAAAGTTGAAGGAGAATTCCCAACATTTGGTAACAACGATGACCGTGCTGACGAAATCGCTGTTGAATTACTTAAAGTGTTCATGACTAAACTTAAAAAACACGAAACTTACCGTGCAGATGAAACTACAACTTCAATCTTAACTATTACTTCAAACGTAGTATACGGTAAGAAAACTGGTAACACTCCAGATGGACGTCGTGCAGGAGAACCATTCTCTCCAGGTGCTAACCCAATGAACGGACGTGACCAAAGTGGAGCTCTAGCTTGCTTAAGCTCAGTTGCTAAATTACCATATGAATACAGCCGTGACGGAATCAGTTTAACTGCTGCATTCACACCAAGCTCATTAGGTAAAACTAAACAAGATCAAATTAAAAACTTAACAGCAATGATGGATGGATACTTCAAAAAAGGTGGTTACCACTTAAATACTAACGTATTCAATAAAGAAACATTACTTAAAGTTATTGAATCTCCAGAAGATTATCCTAACTTCACAATTCGTGTATCAGGATACGCTGTACGTCTAATCAGTTTAACTCCAGAACAACAACGTGACGTATTAAGCCGTACAATGCATCAATTCATGTAATTAAGTAAATAATTGAAAAGAAGGTGGAGGCTATAGGCCTCCACTTTTTTAGATTAATAAAATATAAATATTATTGTAAAAGTGTTTACAGAATAGCGATGAATACGATATAATTAAACTATAAAATGGCAAAAGGAGGAAGTCGCATATGGTAATGGAAAAAGTAGAAATTAATTCTGCAGAAGAAAAAAAAGAATTGACAGCTAATGTTCACTCGGTAGAATCTTTCGGAAATGTTGATGGTCCTGGAATAAGATATGTAGTATTCTTTCAAGGGTGTATGTTAAGATGTAAATACTGCCATAATCCAGATACTTGGAAGATGCATAATCCTGATGCTAAAGTTATGACAGTGGATCAATTAACGAAAGAGATAGTGAAATATCGTGATTTCTTTGAGGCTAGTGATGGTGGAGGAGTTACAGTTAGTGGTGGAGAATCACTTCTGCAAATTGATTTTATCTTAGCACTTTTTAGAAAATTAAAGGAATTAGATATAAATACATGTGTTGACACTTGCGGAGGTTTCTATGTAAATGCTCCAAGTATGAATGAAAAAGTTTTGGAATTAATTTCATTAACAGATTTATTCTTAGTGGATATTAAACATATTGATGACGAACATCATATGCGTTTGACAAAACGAACTAATAAAAATATTATTCAATTTACTAATTTCTTAAGTGATCATGGGGCGAAAATGTGGATAAGACATGTACTTGTTCCGAAATGGACAGATGATGATTATTATCTACAAAAACTTCGTGAATATATAGATACGTTACACGGGGTTGAACGTGTGGAAGTATTGCCATATCATGACATGGCAAAATTCAAGTATAAAGAATTAGGAATTGATTATGAATTAAATGATATCAATCCACCAACAAAAGATCGTATAAAGAATGCTATCGATATTCTAGGTGCACGTGATGATATAAGTTAATAAAATAATAAGTGAGTAATTCAAAAGTTGTAATTTCATTGAAATCAATTTTTGAATTGCTCACTTTTGAAAATTTAAAAGTCGATTAAAGCTAGGTTTAATCGACTTTTCATTAATTAGTGTGAAGCAGTTCCTTCTAACATTGATTTAATGTATGCTTCAACGTCACTATTACTTGATTTTACGTTATACTCTTCAAATAATTTTTTAAGTGCTTTACTTACAATTGTAGAATCTTTTTTAACAGCCTCTTCTGCAGCTTTTTCTGCTAAAATAGGTTTCATTTCATCAAATGAAGAATCTTTTTCATCAATAACTTTGATGATATGATATCCAAATGAAGTTTTAACTACATCAGAAACTTTATCTTTAGACAATGCATACGCTGCATCTTTGAATTCTTTTACAAATGAATTATCTTCTTTAGATGACCAACCTAAGTCTCCACCGTTAGAAGCATTTGCAGTATCATTAGAGTTTTCTTTTGCTAGAGTAGCAAAGTCTCCACCATCCTTAAGTTTTTTAAGAACGTCCTCAGCTTTTTTCTTAGCTTCTTCATCACTTAATCCATTTGGATTTGATTCACTTTTAACACTAACTAAAATGTGTGCCAGATGATATTGGTGTTTGTTTTTTTCATAGCTTTCTTTTAGTTTATCATCATTTGTTCCAGCGTAATCATTGATTAATAATGTTTGAGCTGATTTTACTTTTAATCCATCTTTATATTTATCTAATGTAAATCCTTGTTGTTTTAAAAGTTGTTCAAATTTATCTTTTCCACCATATTGTTCTTGTGCTTTTTGTAATTGTTCATCTATAGCTTTTTGATCAATTTTATTTTTATATTTGTCTAAAAGTACTTTTTGAATCATCATACTAGTAGCTGTTTTTGAAAGTTGACTAGCTCCAATGCTTTCAACTATATCTTTTTCCGTTACATCTCCTGCTTTACTAGAAATATATTTAGTTCCTCCAGCAGAGCATCCTGCTAAACCTATAACAGAAATACTTAATGCTATAGGTAAAATAGCTTTTTTAAACTTTTTCATTAAATTTTGTCCTCCTATATGTACATATGTATTAATATACCATATTTTTCAATATAAAACAACTATAGAATCGGTGAAATCAACCTTGCAAAGGCTTCTTTGATTTTAATTAATAAGCTTCTTTGTTGATACTTTGAAAAAGAAATTAAGGTAGATTTTTCTATATCATTTAAGAAATAATTTCTAAATTCTCTTGTTGTTTTATGATCATACATAAATGCATTGAGTTCGAAGTTTAGTTTGAAACTTCTGTAATCAAAGTTTGCGCTTCCTAAGCTTGCAACCTCATCATCAATGATAATCATTTTTGTATGTATAAATCCATTTTCATAGATATAAGTTTTAGCACCTAATTCTGCAAGTTCTCCAATAAATGAATAGGTAGCCCAATAAACGAAAATATGATCAGGTTTATTTGGAACCATTATTCTAACATCAATACCAGATAATATTGCCATTTTAAGAGCATCCATTACACTTTCATCAGGGATGAAATAGGGTGATTGGATATAAATATATTTTTTTGCTCTTGAGATCATATATAAGTAGCTATATTTAATTTTTTGTATTTTATTATCTGGACCACTAGAAACTAATTGAATTGGCAAATAATTATCCACATGGGTAGCAACGTGATTTGAAGTTAATTTTAGTTGATCTGTTTTCTTAGCAGTTTGAGAATTCCAGTCATCGATGAAACGGTATTCTAAAGAACCTACTGCTTCACCTTCAATTCGTAGGTGAGTATCTCTCCAATATCCAAACTTTTTATCTAAACCTAAGTACTCATCCCCAACATTGAATCCTCCAGTATATCCAATATTACCATCAATTATAACGATTTTTCTATGGTTTCTATAGTTCATACGAAAATTGATAAGAGGTAATTGTGATTTAAAGAATTTTTTAATCTTTGCATTATTCTTTGTAAGTTTTCTTAATGAAGAAATACTAAGTTTTCTTGAACCTATATCATCATAAAGAATATAGACATCGATACCCTCTATTAGCTTTTGCTCTAAAAGATCAAAAAGTTGCTTACCAATTCCATCTTTCCTTAAAATGTAATATTGAATATGTATATAACTTTTTGCATTTTTTATATCATTAAATAATAATTCAAACTTCTCTTTTCCATCAGTAATTATCTGTACTTTATTATTTTTTGATAAGAATGATTTATCAGTTTCGAAGTTTAATTCTATTAGATTTCTGTGTTTATAAATTACTTGTTCATCTTTAGTGACGTTATACGGTACTGTTCTTTTCAGTAAGTTTTGCTGATATCTGATTTTTTCTTCATCGGAACAAGGAAAGATTTTTTCTCTATAAATTGGTCTTCCAAATATTAAATATAGAACAAATCCCAGATATGGTATTAGAAATAATACTAATATCCATGCCCAAGAAGAAGTTGTGGTCTGATACTCTAAAAATACAATTGAAAAAGCCATCAATGTATTTATTATTAAAAATATAGTAAGTACAATGTCAAAATTTATATCATTAAAAATAGAAGTTATATAGTAAAAAATACTAGAAATATTAATACTTAATAATTGTAAATTTATATAATTCATAATATATCACTCCTAACTTAATAGTACCTTAAAACTTTCAAAAAGTCTATTGATAAAGTTTATAGATAAGTAATTTAATTTTATACTATTAAATTTAAAATAACACTAAAATAGAAAAAACGAACAATATTGAATATAAAGTAATATTTGTTATTTAAAATAATTTATAATATTTTAGTGTTATGAGTTGAATTTTTGTGAATTTATATTATAATGGAATAGAGAACAAAAAAGGA
>NZ_CAURMG010000021.1:0-30810 GCF_963525875.1 uncultured Gemella sp.
CCACTAACTCCATAATTAAATACATTAGAGATATTAAATACTTTATTCAAAATATAATATATATGCATATGCCAGAAATATACATTTATAGAATTTTCTCCCATGTCTGTAATTAAGAACATCCTTTGATTAGGCATAAGCATTACAAGAGAAAAACCTATACTAAAAGATATGATATAACTAGCTAATCTTACTAATGGAGCATAACTCATTATCTTTGGAAAAAACGGGTTTCTCCCTGTAAACAGATATCTTAGCCCATATACTCTATCTACTTCATAAATACATAATCCTAACCAAACTAAAACTATAAGCCCTGCTAAGAATTTATATTTAAAATTTTTATCTTTAAAACTTACTATATCGAAGTTTTGTAATAATACCCCACTCAAAAAGAATGGGAAAAATATTATTATCCTTGACAAGTATAGGAAATCTCCTATTCCTGGATCATATCCTACAAAACAAGCCAATACTATCGAAAACACTAAAATATATTCCTTATTCTGTTTTTCAATTATTTTTAAAATTACTATATATGCTGCCAAGGCAAACATAAACCATGAAAGCCCACCATCCCATAATAAAAAGAATTCAACTTTTACCGTACCTAGTAACCTTTCCACTATTGCTGAAACTATTTTATACGAAAAACCAATACTTATATAAAATATAGCTTTAGCCGTAATATTCCTATTCTTGAACATCAATCCAGCTATAAAAATAAACAGCGGAATATGAAACGAATAAATAAATAAAAATATACTATCATAAATATTAGATACATCTGTAAATTGATCCGCAAAATGCCCTATCACAACACAAGTTATAAGAAAAAACTTCAGATTATCCCATAATACTATTCTATTTTCCATAATATTATCCTCTAACTTACTTTCCTTTATATAAAATAACCTCAGCTAGCTCTGCATTCCCGCGTTTATAAATTGGATTTTCTTTCCAATTATAATGAGTATTGGGAGTCTTAAAATCTTCTCCATATAAAGTTCTCAAATACTCCTCAGTGTTACTAGGTACCTTCGCGTTCACACCTTTAAAATCACATACTTTTATCCCTTTAAATGGTATTTTATAATGATAGACCTCATATCTAGTAGGATTCCCCAATGCATTAGTCATAAAAAATATTGTGTCAGAAGAGATTTTATCACCTTCTTTTTTATAGATAATAAAATCTACATTAAGCCCTTTATAGCTGTAAGATAATTCAACTAAACTTTTATTATAATAAAATTCTTTCGTTCTTTTAAATCCCTTATTTGTAAGATATTTTTCTACCACTTCGAATTCTTCAAAATTTGAAACTCGAACTCCAAAATCCATATCCAAATCATGGCTTATAAAATCATTTTCTCTGTAGTATCCTAATAAAGTTCCAAAATCTAACCAAATATCATAATTCTTTAAATCAAAGCCATAAACTATGTTTAAAATCTCCTCAAAATTTTCTTCTAATAAAATACTTCTTTTAGAGTCTAATTCAATATTTGCTTTTTCATTCAATTTTTTTATTAAAGGAAGATTTTTAACCACATCTTTTTTATCACCTAAAAAACTGGCTAAACTCCTCTTAAGCCATTGTAACATATTACTTCTCCTTTTTTATATACGCTACAAAATCATCATGCTGTATTCTTTTTTCTACTGGTGGTATTTCCATATAATCAGAACCATAAATCGTAGTTAGAATATGATCGTATTCTTGGGGAATTCTATATATTCTATTTTCAAATTTACTATCGATTACTTTATCCAATGATTTACTATCTATCTTTGTGCTGTATCTTTTAGATTCCATAAGATAATCAATATATCCACTATCCACAGAAGCTTTAGAACAATTATTTAATCTCTTATTCCATATTTTCACTCTTGTCAATCTGAATACTATTAACAATAAATATCTTACAAGGTTTTTAACTCCAGCATCTTTATTTCTTATACCATATAAGGTATATACAGATAATCGACGGCACATGTCTAATTTCGTAATTTCTTTATTTACATCTTTATAATCATCAAAAGGAAAAACATCAACGCAAATCCCTAATTCTATATCATTCTGTATATAATTATTTTCATAAACAGTTCTACTATCATACACTCTGTAAAATGGATAAGGATACCTAGCATCGTTTTCCCAAGAAACTACTTTATAGATTTTATCATTATCTTCTTGTATTGCTTTATACAATCTATCGTATTCTTGTCTCTTCAATGCAATATCCAAATCATCATCCCACGGAATAAATCCTTTATGTCTAACAGCTCCTAATAGACTCCCATAAGCTAGTGTATAGTTAATACCTTTTTCTTGGCAAATTTTATGGATATAATCCATAACTCCTAATTCAACTTCTTTTATTTCATCTATATTTAATTTTTTGTAATCTTTTTTATCAGAACTAACCACTGAATAATAATATCCAGATGTTAAGAATAATATCATTCCTAATAATGAG
Source organism: uncultured Gemella sp. (assembly GCF_963525875.1). GTDB lineage: Bacteria > Bacillota > Bacilli > Staphylococcales > Gemellaceae > Gemella. The sequence goes on from NZ_CAURMG010000021.1 coordinate 2,484, forward strand.
ATACCATAAAACGTAGAACTTAAAAATAAATTAGATACTAAAATAACTATAATCATCAATAGTATCGACAATGCTTCCTTATTTACGATTTCCTCTTTCTTCTCTTTTAAGATTCTTTTTACCATTGAAACAAAAAATGATAATACGAACACTCCCATCGTAGCAAATCCTGTTAATCCATTATAAAATAAGACTTCTAAGTATCCATTATGAGTTAGATAATGCTCTCTTATAATATATTCATCTGGATTGATCTTCTTACCTATTTCATACCAATTTCCTCCAGAATATCCGAAAATCGGTTTTTTAGGTATAAACGAAGCTGTTGATTTCCAAATCGCAAATCTATTATTAGAAATATTTTCTTCGCTTGTATCTGTTCTTTCAAGAGAAAGATTACTATCTTTAATTTCTATTCGTTCTTTATTATATTTTAAATATTGTTCACTTGTATAATTAACAGCTTTATAACTAAATAAAACAACTATTATCGCTAAAATCACCTTAAATATGGATTTAGCATTCCCTTTTTGGTAGAACATTACAAACGCATATACTACAGATACTAATATCGTACAAATAAAAGCTGTTCTCGAACCAGATAGTACAATATAGATAAAATTCAATGCAATAGCCGTATAAGTTAAATATCTATAGTTTCTCTCAATGCTACAGATTTTTGAAGCTAAAAATATAATTACAATTAATGAAACTAATGATAAAAAGTTAGGACTTGCTAAAATACCGAATAATCTAGATTCTATAAACCCTTGTCTAATATACAATCCTTTATAGTCGTGTACTCTGTAGCCTTTCAATAATACGAATTGAATTAATGAGACTAATACTCCAAATGTATTAAGTACAGTAACCATATAGAAAAAGTAATTATATAATGTTTTACCCTCTTCTCTAGTAATTCCAGTAAATATAGGGAATACTGTTAAGAAATAAATATAAAATATCAACGTGTTTTTAATATTTGTAGAATAACCATAAGATATCACTAGAATACTAGTAATTATATTAAAAGCAAAAAATAATAATAAATATTCTATTGTTTTTATCTTTAGATATACTTTCTTAATAACTAAATTATACGTTGCTAAAAGAATTCCAAGTAACGTCATTCCCCCTGCAATTATCTTGTTAGCTGAAATAAATTGTAGCGGAACAATTAAACCACACATACAATAAACCGTAACAATTAAGATAAATGCCAGATTTATTTTAAAATAATTTTTTTCTAATTGTTTTAACATACTATAATTAATATCCTCTCTTCTCTATTATTTTTCTATATAGATTTCTATTCAATAATAAGGCAACAAATCCAATTTTTCTACCTTTTGTAAATAATGAATCTTTTATAATATCCTTACTATGATTTTTCAAATACGATATTAACTTATTTTCTAATATTCTATCACTATAATCTTTATCTAATAATAATCTATCTAATACATAGAAGTGTGCCCAATTCATTCTTGTTTGTGCCACGCCTTCTAATGTAGGGTACCTATCCAGAATAATTTCCCTATTTTGTTCATAAGCTTCTATTACATTTAGAAATTTAGTTGAGAATTTTTGCGTAGTAATACTATTTTCTCTATGCACATAGTAGTATTTTTTTTCATTTGTCGCTACTACTATATTACATTTATCAAGAAGTTTTATCATAATAAATGCATCTTCAGCGATTTTCCCAATTTCAAATTTGAGCTCTGAAAATAAACTCTTTTTATATAATTTATTAACAGCTGTTACAGATAATATCTTTGCTTCCATAACCATCTTAATAGCTTCTTCGGGATTAAGCGCCCATGTTTTCTTTTCAGTTACTTGCGCTTCAGAAACATTATTATAAACATCATAATGACCACACATTGATAAATCTGCATTAGTTTCTCTTAAATTATCTATCAGTAACTCATACATATCTTCATCAATATAATCATCACTATCTATAAACCCAATTAAGTCTGATACAGCTTCTTCTATACCAACATTCCTCGCATCCGATAAACCACCATTTTCCTTATGAACCACCCTTATTCTAGCGTCTTTCTTAGCAAGCTCATCACATAATTCTCCACTGCTGTCAGTTGATCCATCATTTACTAAAATAATTTCTAAATTCTTATACGTTTGATTGATAATTGAGTCTACGCAACGTTCTAAGTATTGTTCTACATTATATACTGGTACTATTACACTAATTTTTTCGTCCATAATACTTCCCCTTATACTTAAGATAACTATTTTCCATATCTACTATTACTGAATCATGATGTGGTACTTGTTTATCTTTTGGAGGTGGTGTCATATAATCACCAAATGCTGTTTTAAGATAAATGTCATATCCCACAGGTATAGGCATTTTAGTATTTTCAAAATCAATAAAAATATTATCTTCGAATGCTTCAATCGGATATTTTTTCATCATATAGCCTGGACCTGTACAAAGTTCTGTTATTCCATCACTTTCTTCACGTGTGTACTTTATCATTTCTTTTTCAGCTTTTTTCCAGATTTTATAACGTAGTTTGCCTGGTGTTAAACCTAAAAGAATAGCACCACTCCATCTCATTACTGCGCCATGTTTTTCTGGAATAGTCTGCGCACAGAATAGCGAATAAATTAATGCCCAACGAACTTGTTTTTTTCTATCCTCTTCATTCTTAGGATAATAATCTAAAGGTATAACGTCTAACGCCAGACCATGTGGCATATTCAAATCTTGCTGATATGGTTTTATACATGTTGTTTCTCTATCTCGAATCGTGATAAATAGATTTCTATCAACAAAGTTACTATCGCTTTTTGATAAGAAATATTGTTCCTTGGCATACTTTCTCCAAAGTTCTGGAAGTTTTTCATAGTCTTTTCTAGGCATGAAAAAATCTAAATCATCATCCCAAGGTATAAATCCTTTATTACGAAGCCCACCAATGGCTCCACCACCACAAAGATAACAAAGTAAGCCATGTTTTTTACAAAATTCTACAAAATACTCAGCCATCTCTAAGCTTTTATTTTGAATCTCTTTTAAACTACTCACCTACTACCTCCTCAACTATTTCCTTGAAGTTATCAATAATTACATTGACATCTTCGTCACTAAGCCTTGTGTGTAAAGGTAATGTTATTTCTTTTACATAATAATTATACGCATTAGGATAGTTCTCAATATCAAATCCTAAATTTTTGTATGCAGTTAATAATGGTAGTGGTTTATAGTGTACATTACAGCTAATTCCACGTTCAGCCATCTTAACAATTATCTCGCCACGTTGTTCAAATGTTACGCCTTCGATATGAGTTATATACAGGTGCCCACAAGATTTATAATCTTCTGAACTATGACTTAACGCTGTAATTCTAGTACCTTCAAAACCTTTATTGTACTGACTAATAATATCCTCACGACACTCTAAAAGTTTAGGATAACGGTCTAGTTGAACTAATCCAATAGATGCAGCGATATCAGTTAAGTTACATTTATATCCAGGGATAATAATATCATATTCCCAAGATCCTGCTTTTGTTTTAGCTAATGCATCTTTCGTTTGACCATGAAGAGAATATATTTGATATTCTCTATATAATTCTTCATTATCAAAGTTTAGATTTTCTTTCCATGTTACACTTCCACCTTCAGCAGTAGTGAAGTTTTTCACAGCATGGAATGAGAATGTAGTAAAATCAGCTACCGAACCAATTTTCTTACCTTTATACGTACTTCCTAAAGCATGAGCTCCATCAGCTACAACAGCGACTCTTCCGAGCTTTTCTTGATATTCACTATTAGCCTTGAATAAGTGTTTCTTACTCTCAACAACTTCAAAAATCTTATCATAATCACATGGAATCCCAGCTAAATCAACAGGAATAACAGCCTTCGTATTCTCAGTAATAGCATTAGCTAAAGCAACATAATCCATCTCATGACTATCTTCAGCAATATCAACGATAACAGCCTTCGCTCCAACATGGTAAATCACACTACAAGAAGCAGTATATGTCATCGCAGGAACGATAACCTCATCACCTTTACCAATACCTAAAACACGTAAAGTTAGTTCTAAAGCTGCAGTTGCAGAATTAAGGCAAACAGTTTTAGGTGTATCCGTAAAATCTGACAATCTTCTTTCTAATTCTTTTGTCTTCGGTCCAGTTGTAATCCAACCCGATTTTAAAGTATCTATTACTTCATTAATTTCTCCATCGCTAATATCTGGTGGAGAAAATGGTATATTATATTTTTTCATCTCAAACTCCTAATTATTTGTTTCTACTCTTTCTAATAAAAAAACACAAGAGACTAATATTGTGGAAGGCCTCTTGTGTTTCTTGATCGAATTGTCTATTTATTATACAATACTATCTATTTTAATCAATTAAAAAGCCTCAATCAATCTTATTATATTTTATTTAACAACCGCAATAGCAGTTCTTATCATTATTTTAATATCATTTATAACACTAAATTCTTCAATGTACTTTAAGTTATATTTCATCTTATCCGGAAGAATTTCCTCGACATATATTTCATCCACACTTCTTCCGCTTCCCTTGAACTTTTCAATAACTTCGTCTTCATCTTTGTATTCAATACTCGCTGGAGAAGTTATCCCTGCAGGAAGTAGTAATGTTGCATTCATCTCATCAGTGTACTTATCTACATATTTCGCAACTTCCGGTCTTACTCCTACAAAACTCATATCACCTAGTAAGACATTTATAAGCTGCGGCAGTTCATCTAATCTAAGTTTACGAAGTTTATGACCAACTTTGCTAATACGTGGATCATTTTGCTGAGTAACAGCCGTCCCCAGCTTATCAGCATCTTTAACCATAGTTCTAAACTTAAAGATTCTAAATGTTCGACCATAAGTTGTAATACGCTCTTGCCTGTAGAACACAGGCCCTTCACTATCTAATTTTATCCAAATAGCTATTCCTAAAATTATCGGTGATAAAGGAATAAGCAAGATTAATGCCAATACCTTATCAAAAAGTAATTTCAGAAACAGCGATATCTTCTTCTTTTCAATAGAAGCTCTGTATTTTTTTACCGCTTCTGTTTCAAATCTATTGTCAATATTCATCTTTCACCTTACACGCTAACTGAATATTCTTAATCAGTTTTGTAAATTTATTCTATCTTTTTATTATACCATATTTCATAATAGAACAGAAGAAATGGAAGTAAAAAAGACAACCAAATTAGGTTGTCTTAAATGATTTTCCAATAATAAACGGAAAAGTATTATTAATTATCTTAGCAATCAATTCACACAATATTATCGCTAAAAATAGTTCTACAATGGCTATTATATAATTACTAACAAATATTCCCGTATACTTACCAGCAAGTTGCTCCATAATTATATCTAAGATATATAAAACTATTGGTGAATGATATGCATAATATATCAATGTGTTACCACCAATTCTTTCTAGTATTGGTATATTTGGAATATTTTTAAATAATATAAAACTTGCCCAGATACCAAAGAAAGCAGCAACAAAATACAATAAAGTCGAATTAATCTGTTGATAAAAAAGGTCTACTCTAGTGTTGTAAACTCCACATATGATACTTACCGCAACAACTGGTAAAAAGTATAATATTTTGAAATAACTTTGTAACGTGACTAGATTTCTTCTCAATATATATCCTGATAAAATAAAGATAGTCGCATACGGTACAAGATCAAAACTCCAAATTAACCAAAATTCCATCTCATATAGTTTTTTTCCTAAACAACCACACAATATAAGTACAATATATACAATTATATATTTATATAATGTATCACTGTATTTTATCGCAAAATAACAAACTAGTTCTGCTAAGAATAATACATTTAAAAACCACAGTTGATAATAAATATGCATTCTATCAGCGACTATCATTGCTTTTATGAAATGTATAATATCTATTTTCAATATAAATTGCGGTTGCAAGATAAATGATTTAATAGAAAATATAGAAATATTCATCAATAAGCAAGGTATAACTATTGTTTTAAACTTTCTAACGAAGAATTCAAAGAATGATGTATACTTAGCTACGTTTAAAGTCATTCCAGATAAAAAGAAAAATAAAGGTATATGGAATATATACAGTAATAATTTCATCTTGATTGGAGTGTATCCCATATGACCTGCTATTACTAGGATTATACAAAAAGCCTTTAGCATATCGATATATTCAATTCTCTTACTACTCATTACTGGTCACTCCTTAATATATATATATTCATATCATTTGAAATATCACTTTCTTTCACAAAATAAACATCTCTATCATAATTTTCCTTAAACAATACTCTAATTTTATCAAAAGCACTAGAATCCTTAGGTAAAATGAATTTAATATTATCACTATTTACCGCACCAGAAAGAATATTATTCGTATCTTTCACTCCAAATCCTTTTAGTTTATCATGATATTCCGGTGAGAATGTTTGCCACGTTCCAAAAGTTATTATGTTTTTTGTTAACTTATCTGTCTCAACAAATACCTTACTAACATTAGGTTGTGAACTAATTAAATTCCCATAACCTGCAATAACATATAAGTTCTCTCTATTATTAACTAGCACATTATTATAATCTTTATTAAAATCATGAGGATGATAATTAAACCAATACAATTCATTTTTCCCATAGTTCCAAATAGAGCCCATTAATAGTATGCATGTAGCTGTAAAAATAACGTTTTCTAGATTATTCAATAATTTATAATTTCTTTTTATAAATAACTCATTCCTATATACAATAAAAATAAATAGAGTTAGAATAATGATAGGTATATAAACTCTCTCTACTATTCTTTGCCTAACTATTAGTGCTGTTAACAAAGCGATGGGGCATAAAAATAGCAGATATCCATAAAAACTTTTAGATTTATAAAAAATAAAAACAAGGAGTACAAAGAATGTAAATGACTTGTAAAACTCGTTAGATTTAAACTTAATGAGGATATCTTTAATTGAAAAATTATATTTTTCTGATACTGATCTTACTTTATCAAGATTATCTAACAACTCATTACTAAAGATTTCTTTTTCTGAAAGTATCCAAGAATTATGACTTACTAAAGTATTTTCAGTAATACCTATCTTATCTAGACTTTCTTTTTTTGCAGAATAATCAATAGCTGGATAATCCCTTATTAAAGTACTCTTTTCATTCCATTCTATATAAGATTTCTCTACATCATTACTTTGTATAAATAACCAATTAGTTAAACTTACAATAAAAATTGTACTAATTAAAATACATGTTTGTTTTACCTTTTTATTCCTAATTAGTTCAAATATGATTATCACCAAACATAATACCAAAAGACTTGATATTATTTGAACTCTAAGAGAGATACCTATAAATATAAGTATAGTAGGAAAAACTATATTTTTTTCTTTATAAAGTAAAAATATTCCCGAGATAGATAACAAATAAGCAACCACAGAATATGTAAAATATTTTAATAAAGAAACCTCTATTACTAAAACTATTATCCATAGAACTATTTTATATTTCCTATCTCTCATCAGATAAAACAAACATGAAAAGCTTATACTATACGCTGATACTAAAAAAACGAAGAAAATATTAATATTTGAAAATAAACTCTGTAATATTACTAATATCTTAGTTAATATTATTCCCATGTAGGGAAGTAACATATATTCTTTATTTAAAATCGAATAATTAATTGTAACATCATCAACAGCATGATAAATATATCCATATAAATATCTATACAGCACTACAATTAACAATGGTATAACAATTGAAATTATTAGCGATGTAGTTTTCTTCACTACTTACCTTTCCCCCTTCCCTTAAAATATAATACTCAAAATTTAATAACACTAGTATAATACTATAATTAAAAGTTTTTTTCAAATTATATCTAACTTTACTTTTCCTTATACTATACTATTGTATTTTTTTATGATATATTGTTACTAATCAAATTTCTTAGAGGTTTATTATGAATTTTTCAAAACGAAATATTAATATTGATATTATTAAAACACTTGCATTATTACTAGTTATTGGCTTACACTTTTTTCTATACACAAAATTTTACTCTATAGAGTATACACTTATTAGTATACCATTCGTTACTGTACGTAATATTACAATGACATGTGTTCCTTTGTTTATTGTTGTTACTGGTTATTTAAATAAGGATAAAACTTGGAATAGAAAATATTATTTAAATATTGGTCGTATTTACCTACTGTATTCATTTGCTATGTTTATTTTAACACTAGTAGATAATAAATATGCTATTAATACTATTCTATTTAAAACTACTCTTATTAATATCTTACATTATAAATACTACGGATGGTATATTAATATGTATGTAGGTCTAATGTTAATCGCACCTATTATTAATATATCTTTTAAAAATATGACAGATATAACTAGAAAGCACGCAATGTTAAATATTATATTAGCTATATCTATACCAGTTACCTTATTAAATTTATTTTATGATATTAGATATTCTATCTTAGGTTATATTTTGCCAAATTGGTGGTCCCTTACATGGCCTCTTTTATATTATATTATAGGGGTATGTTTCTCATATAATAAAAATATATTAAATAGAAATTCTAAGTTTACATTAAAATTACTTGCTATAACAAGTATATTGTCAGCTCTAGTTTATTACAAATTTCAGATATATGTTGAATCTGGACTTCATATTAACATCTTCATCGTAATTATTACAACATGCATTTTTTCATGGTTGCTTAATCTCGATATTAACGTGAATTCTAAACTTAGAACTAGCATCATTTTTGTATCGAATAATACCTTGCTAGCCTACCTACTTTCATATATTGTGGATAATATTACATATCCTTTTGTAAATCAGATTACTAATACGACTATAAGATTTAGTCTATTTCCAGTGGTAGTAGCCCTGAACTTCATACTTACAATAATTCTTGTTATTATCGTAAGAATTATATTATCGACACTTTCAAAATCTATAAAACTAGTAAAAAGGTAGTTTCGCATTATTGTGAGACTGTCTTTTTATTACCCACCGCAAAAACCTCGAATCCAGTTCCCCAGATTCGAGTTTCTGCTAAACATATAATTTTTATCAACTGATAAAAATTTATTTTATCTAGTTGTTGTTCTCTATCTTTTATTCTTCCTTAAACTCTATACCCGCTTCTTCTAACTTTGCAATAGTCTTCGGTCCAATTCCATCTATGCTTAAAACTTCTTTTTTAGTATAATTCTTGAAATCATCTTTAGTTCCAATTCCAAAATTCACAAGATTCCACGCATAATCACTTCGGTTGATACCTAAACTTTGTAAAAATCTGTCCATTCCCATTTTTTGGCTTTGTATCTTTTCTTTCTCTTCTTTGATTTTTCGTATATTCACTGGATTTTTCGCGAAATATTTAAGGATATGATAAATATGCTCACTCTGTAAATATTCTTTATATCTCATCAACATATTAAAAAATTCATCATTGTTTTTTAATGTTTTTGGAATAGTTCTTTTTATATTATTGGTAGGGTAATAGTCTTTCCCGAAGAATAGTGCCACATCACGATGTTCTTCTCGTAATCTCTCGAAATAAACCCTCGCTTCTTCTTCATCTTCTATCATGATAGCTAATAATGTACCTGCCATAAGTAACTCTAAATCTGTAGTGTCTTGGAAATATTCCTCAAAAACATCATATCTACCAAGCTCTACACACAGTTCTGCTATCTCATACTCTATTGAAGTCTTATTGCTTGGATTAACTAAATAAATCAACAATAATAGTTTCAAACTATCTGTATATTTATGGACCTCTTTAAATTTTTTTACAGATATTGAAAAAATATCTATTAGGGCTCTCCCCCAGTCACTTCCCTCTAAATTAACGTTCATATCAGATGCCAAGTTAAAAATAAATTTTAGATTATTTATAGCTTTATCTAAATAAATTACTTGTGTTAGTGTAGACTGTTTATCTAATTCATTATTTATCTCCTCATGATATTTTAATATAATTTCTGAAACCTTTTCCCAATCTGGACCTAATAACTCGATTGCCTGTTCATTTTTCATATTAACTTCTTACCTCCTTTTTAAACTCTACACCATTTTCTTTTAATTGTTTTATAGATTTCTTCCCTACATTATCGACTTCATTTAATAAATATTTTTCTGTAACGTTTAAGAAATCCTCTTTTTTTAATAATCCCTCTTTTTTAAGAGCATTTAACGCCTTAAAACTAATATTTTTGAAAATCGAATCATTTTTCATCGTTTCTACAGATATACTTCTTGCCTTAATTTTTTTATTTAATTGTTTTCCGGTTCTTATACGAGAATTAACCCACATTAAATACTCTATCACATAATCAACCATAATAAATTCAATTAATTGTTCTACCTTTGTCTCACTATGTATCAATCTATTAAATTCGTTTTTATTAAATAATTGTTGATTAGAGACAATATCTAGTAATCTCTCAATTTTCGGATTAATGTATTTTATAGTCGCCATAGTTTCTACAACCTCTTCATCATTCAACCTTCTAATATCAAATATTATCTTAGCTAATTGAACAAATTCGTCTAATTTCGAGGTAGGTGATAATTCATTATACAACCTATAGAATCTATCTGCAGAATCAATTTTTAAATATGCTATAATAGTATCCATTAAAATACCATCAAGTTTAAGCTCTCCTCTATCAAGATTTATCCAAATAAGACTAGCGTTAGGAATTGCACTATACATTTGATTATCAAGATAAATTGAAATCAAATGCTGAATTACAACCTTATTAAAATCATTCTTGAAATTAGGATTACCTACAATTGGATATTTTACAGTTTTAAATTTCAACTCATCAATATCCTCTATTATTTCAAGAGGAGATTTTTGTTGTTCAGATAGCATATACATATTAGCGAATATATTATAAGGTGATTTTAGATGTGCTTTTTCAATAAATTTCTTATCTCCTGTCACCATAAAATTAGCAAAAAGTTTTAATGATTCATTAAAATCTAATTGATCTTCTTTGTTAATAAATTTGATATTCTTAAAAGTATTTTCTTGTAGTTCTGTATATACCAGCTCTATTTCTCTATCCAAAACAAAATTATTATTCTTTTTTATCGATGGAAATTTTCTTATTTTTTTACCCATAATACATCCTCTTAATTTTTTATAACATTTTAGTTATATTGTACCATGAATTATTATTTTTTCGTAATTTTAACGAAAGATTATATGGAAGCAACTCAAAACCGTGATTCCTTAAGAAATCACGGTTTCTGAGTCGCTCCCTATTTATTGACTGTTCATAATCTATTTTAACAATCTATCATACTAATATACTTTTCAAGTTCTTCAACTTCATAATTCGTTATTAAGTCAGTTAGATAATCAGCATTACTATTTATATAATACTCATCAAAACTAGTGTAGTATTTTTCCCTATCTGTAAATTTAATATTTACTGGTAGCAATCCATGTTTTATTAATTCAAAATTAAGAATTAGTCTTCCTGTTCTTCCGTTTCCATCAATAAACGGGTGTATACTTTCAAATTCTAGATGTAACAATACTGTAGCTTTAATAATATGATGTTCTTGTTTCCACGCTTCATATTTAACTAATAACTTATCAATATTACTTTCTATTTCTTGCGGTTCACTAGTCTTATGGCTAGAACCTAATATTTGAACGTTAACACGTCTAAATACTCCTTTATTCTCTCTATCATGCATTAAAACCAAGCTATGTATATTTTTTATAGCTTGTTTTGTCAATGGCTCGTTAACAATATCTAAAATGTAATAAAAAGCGTCCTTATATCCTATTACCTCTATATGTTCACGTACCTTTTTACCTTGAATGGTAATTCCTTGTTGTAGTATTAAAGCCGTTTCCCTTAAAGTAAGAGTATTCCCCTCAATAGCGTTAGAGTTATATGTATTCTCTATAATAAAGTTTTCTCTTAGCTTTTCAAGCTCAGTCTTGTTCAAAGGTCGAAGCTTTGCTATTTTCTCCTGTAACTTATCAATCTTCTCAAACATTGTTTCACTTCCTTTAAAAAGTCTGTAGTTAATTTCACTTCATATTAATATAATCAAATAGTAATACCCTTCTACTCCATTTTCCCTAATATGGGAACTAGATTCATTGTTGGTCGTGCGTCTTTATGTCGTACTTGTTCCATTTTCTTATCCCCCTATAATTTCAATATGAAACTTTACACTAAACCTGTTACTTATTTATCTTGCTCATCTTCATTATACTCTAAAATATATTTATTTTCTAATGAAAATAAATCTAAATCAAACAAAATATTTTGCCTATACCTGCAAAAAACTCGAATCCAGGTTATCCCAGATTCGAGTTTTTTGTTTTTATTATTATTTGGTTTACATATACAAAAGAAGAGATACCCTCTTTCCGACATGATTAACTTGACACCTTTTTATCTTCTCTACTTTATATTAAAATTCTTCAACACAATACTAAATGTTGTTAAATTATGTAATAAAGCTAATAAGTTTGATGGTAATACGTTTATTAATCCTAAGAATATTAATGAGCTATTAATAGATACTGTGCTCTTAACGTTATTACTCATTTGAGCTCGTAATGTTTTAGAAACATCTGACAGTAATAATAGCGAGTTTAGTGAATCTGATTTTAGTACGACATCACTTATTTGTTTCGAAAGATCCGCACTCTCGCTCATAACGATACTTACATCACTTTCTGATAATGCCGCCGAGTCATTTAAACCGTCACCTATCATTAGAACTCGGCGTCCCTGTTCTTTTTCACCCTTAATATACTCAAACTTCGTAACTGGTGTCATATTTGTATGAACCTCGTCAAAAGATACATCATTTAAGATTTTCTTCGTTCTAACTTCATTATCGCCTGTCAATAAGACAACTTTTTTGCCTCTATTCTTAAGTTCAGTCAACACTGCATTTGCTTCATCTCTTAATGGGATATCCACACAGAAAATTGAGATTAATTTTTCTTTATAGCCTAAGAATAGTAAGTTATATTGTTCTTGTTTTTCAGCTATGATTTGTTCTTGTTCCGCCGTAACAACTACATTCTCATCTTTTAATAATTGTCTACTTCCAATAACAACTTTCTCACCATCGATATGTGATATTATTCCTTTTGATGCTATGTGATATAGCTCTGTGTGCATTTCTTCATGTTCAATCCCATCTTCTTCCGCCTTACTTACAACAGCACTTGCGATTGGATGGTAAATATGTTCTTCTAAACATGCACCAATTTTAAGAACTTCTTCATAAGAATATTCATAAAATGGTAATACTTCTTGGATATATGGTTTGGATACTGTAATTGTTCCTGTTTTATCAAAAACAAATGTATCGATATCCTCATATTTATCAAGAGTTACAGAATTTTTTACGACAATTTTTTTATCAATTAGATTTTTTATAGTTGTTAGGTATGCTACTGGTGTTGATAATTTCAATGCACACGAATAATCAACTAGCAAGAATGACATCGCCTTAGCAAATGATCTTGTAAATAGATATGTTAGTCCCATTGCTAGGAAGTTGTATTTTACAATACTATCGGCTAATTTGATATATTTGTAGTGATATGCGTCTTCTCTACTTTCTGAGTCTTTCATCAATTGAATTAAATGATGAATACGACCGTTAACTTGAGGGTTTTCAACTTTTAGTTTAACCTCACCGTTAACAACTATGGTATTAGAGTAAACTTTATCTCCGACATATTTAACTACTGGAAAACTCTCTCCTGTTAACGAACTCTCATCAACACTCGCACCTTCATTCATGACAATACCATCGAATAAAATTTCATTCCCTTCTGAAACAAGGATTATATCATCTTTTTTCACTTCTGAACAAGTTACTTTTCTATTTCCATCTTCTTCTACAAGCCATATTTCTTTATCCATAGACGTTAGACTTTGTTCTAATACCTTTACAGATTTCTTCTCCGACCAATTGTTTAGAGATTCACCTAGTTCTAGAATAAACATAATAGAACTTGCCGTCTCTCTTGCTCCTGTCGCTAATGAAACAAGGATTGCTGCAGAATCAAGTGTTTCCATTGTAACTTGTCTACGCGCTAATAGTTTCAATGTGGCTTTCAAATATCCTGATGCCTTCCACCAAGTATAAACCGCTCTTAGTGGTAGTGGCACGAATAATTTAGACATACCACGCCAAAACAAAGCATCCATTATTATTGAATAAGGAGTTTCCTCAGCTATTACAACTGGATTTTCATAACAATTTCTTACTTTTTGTTTATCTACCAATTTGAAAAATTGTTGTAGACAGTCTTTACTTCCCTTATTAAAAATAACAATAAAAGTGTACTCATCTTGATAAAAGTCTACTTTTTTTATGTTTTGAATTCTAGATGCTTGTTTTTTAAAATATTCTTTTACATCTGGTGTTATGCGAAAACTTGATTTAATTCTCGCTCTTTCACTAGATAGATGTAATATTTTAAAGTTCATCTTATTTTTCCTCTAATTCTTGAAGATTGCTTTCTCTTTTTTCTTTTTCGTATAAGTCTTTAGCATCTGCTACTACATCATCAGCGTGTTGTTTGATGTTTGAAACAGTTCCCTCTACTCCGTCTTTTGCTTTATATAATTTTGATAAAACAACAGAGTATCCTTTTTTAGCATCTTTGCTTGATAGTAATTTTAGACCGAAAGTCCCAAACGCTACTCCTCCTGCAAATACTCCTGGTGTTTTTAATGCTGCTTTTGCAACTTTTAATACTTTGATTGACATATTCAATTCCTCCTTATAAATATATTATTATAATTATATTATATCATTTTATAATTTGTATGTAAATCCTAATATATCAAGGATAACACTATTTAACTTTATATAACAATGACTTTTTATTCCGAAAATATTACTACTTTTTACTTCGCTTGTATAGACAAAAATTTAATGCTTTCATAATTTTATACTTGCTTCTGAAATCTTATATAATTAAAGGTTTACTTCAAACATTTACAGATTTGCTATAATAATTTAATGCTAGGTTTAGTATTTTTTCATGATATTTCCTTGTGCAACTTTTCTCTCTTCATACATTTTTCTTCTCTTAACTGTAGTAAACACAGTTGTTTATTAATGTGGAATATATCATTATTTTTTATATTTTAGATATTTTTTGATAATACTTATGTTGCGTTACTAATATTTTGTGATTCCCATCTTCTTTTATATATTTTTTTAATCAGGGATAACGTTATTTATGGTATAATAGCTATGTTAGAGAATGTACTATACAGATGTTTTATATTATTTTTTATTAAAAATCATTTGTTAAATATAAGAAAAAAGGAGCATATTATGATTTATATTATAGGGCTTGGTCCCAATGTCAGTTCAAATATTAAAGAGAATATTAAACAACTATTATTAAACAATAAAAATGCTGTAGTTATTGCTCGTACTAAAGAGCATCCGGCGATTTCTTTCTTAGCGGAGAATAATATTTCTTTTGAGACTTGCGATAAGTTTTATACAGAAAATGAGAACTTTGAGAATACATATAACAGCATAGCAAACTACATCGTTGAAAAAGCTGAAAATAACGATGTTATATATCTTGTTCCAGGTCATCCTATGGTTGCTGAACTGACTACTCAACTACTTATAAATAGTGATAAAGATGTAAAAATCGTTGGTGGTGAAAGCTTTTTAGATTCTTGTTTTAACGCAGCACAGTTTGATCCGGTAGAAGGTTTTTCTCTTGTAGATGCTACTGCTCTTGAGACGCTAAGACAGGTTAATCCGCTTCAACATCTCCTTATTACACAGTGTTATGATGATTTAACTGCAGCTAATGTCTCGGATGAACTTATGTCATTTTATCCTTACGATCATGAGGTTACTGTAATCGAGCAGGCTGGTGCTGTAGATGAGAAGATTTACACATCACCTCTTCATGAGCTTTCTGCCGCTGTTGGTGAGGATGTAAATAATCTACGTGCTTTATATATTGCACCACTAAAAGATGGGCTTAGCTTCAATATCAAAGATTACACTAAAGAATTCGATGAAAACGATGATATTACAGAAGCTGATTTAGTGAGTAAATTAGAAAAACTTGTCGCAGATCTTAAAGAAAATTTAAACCGAGAAGAAGACTATACAAGGGATAATTCTACGTTGTTAGCAGAAATCATCACTACTTCACTTGATTTTACAATAGCAAGCGATAACTACTACGAATTAAACGATATACTTAACGAAATGAAAAAACATAGAGAAAAATAATTTTATAAGGATAATAAGATGGATAAAGTTTTAACTTTTAGTAAAAAATTATTAAAAGAAGTTATAGATAAAAATTCAGTCGTTGTTGATGCTACTGCTGGAAATGGTAATGATACATTGTTTCTAGCTAAGACTTCGGCTAAAAAAGTATATGCCTTCGATATCCAAGCTCTGGCAATAGATAATACTACGAAGCTAATTGAAGAAGCCAAACTAATGGATAAATGCAAAATTATTCTTGATTCACACTTTGAATTTGATAAATATATAAGTGAAAAGATCCGTGCTGTTGTCTTCAATCTAGGATACTTACCAAATGCAGATCATGAGATTACCACACTAGCCGAGACGACAATTACTACTATTAAAAAGTTTTTATTACAACTAGAAATTGGCGGTAGAATTGTCATTGTTGTGTATTGGGGTCATGAGAATGGTAAGGTAGAAAAAGAAGCTCTATTAACCGAACTTCTAAATCTTAATCAAAAAGAAGCTGAAGTTCTAGTTTATCAATTTATAAATCAGAAAAATAACGCCCCCTTTATTATTGCTATTGAAAAAAGAAAGGAAATTTCATGAGAGAAATAGAAATAGAATTTAAAAATTTACTGTCTGAAGAGCAGTACTTAACCTTATTTGAAAAATATGATTTGAAGAATTCTGAAGAAATAACTAATAAAAATTTCTATTATGATGATGCTGATGAAAGCTTCAAAAAAATTGGCGCAGCTCTTAGAATAAGGTATACTAACAAGAAAATTGAGATGACTTTGAAGATAAAAGGAAAAACTCAAAATGTTGAAATAAATATTCCTCTTGACGAAAAGTATCCTAAAGAACCAACTGTACTGCCAGTTTTACCAAATGAGATTATAACCGAGCTAGAGCATATGAATGTAAGGATTAAAACGCCTATACTTATCCAAAAAATCGAGACTTTAAGACACGAAGTGACTTTAAATGAAAATTTATTAGTGCTTGACAAAACAACATTCATTAACGATATAGTCGACTATGAGTTAGAATTTGAGGCAAAAGATTACGAGTCAGGATTAGCTGCATTTGAGAAATTATTAGAAGAAAATCATATTGATAGAAATCCTGCAAAACCTAAAATAGCTCGTGCTGTAGAATATTCAAAACGATAAACTGAAATATATCAAAATAACCTCTCTTTGTATTGTATTTAAAAACACTAGTTTTAATAAATGTGCAAAGGAGGTTTTTATATTAATCAGGACATTATACTAAGCTACACTTCTTTATCTAATCTCAAAATGGAAATTTTGTCTATTTTTTTCTTTTTGAACTCTCTTTTTCTTCTCAAAATGGAAATTTCGACTTTTTTTCCATTTTAAACTAATTTTTCTGCTCAAAATGGAAATTTTGCTCCTTTTTTCTTTTTTAATTCTATTTTTCATCTCAAAATGGAAATTTTGTCTGTTTTTTCCTTTTTGAATTGATTTTCTATTCTCAAAATGGAAATTTTGTCTATTTTTTCCTTTTTGAATATGCTATAATTATTAAAAATAGATTAAGGTAGGTGATTTGTATGAATAAATATTATTCATTAGAAAAATTATTTCATATGAATTTTGATATAGAAAACGAGTATAACAATAGAATCAATTCTCCTTCTACTTCTATTACTTCGCTGAAAATCAATCCCTTTATTAAGGGTGTAAGAAAACCAGTAGAGTATCCACTATTTATATTCAACTCTGCAGAATTGATCTTAATTCTAGAAAAAATTTATACTAATAGCGCTGAGATTATTGCAAAACAAAGTATGCTGCCAAAAGTAGCTCAAGAAAAATTCTTTAATTTACTTCTTATCAATGAATTACAAAGTACTAATGAAATCGAGAGTATTCATAGTTCAAAAAAAGAGATATCAGCTGCTTTAACTAATAAAAGTGATTCTCCTAATATAAAACGATTCTTTGGTTTAGTTAAATTGTATTCTTATTTATATAAGGACATAACTATCTCTGATCCTTTAGATTTCAGAAAGATTTACGATACACTCGTTAGTGATGAAGTAGATAAAAAGGATAAATTAGATGGAAAAATTTTTAGAAAAGATGGCGTCAAAGTTTATTCTGGTAATGATATAATCCATCATGGGATACAAAAAGAAGAAGATATATTAAGAGCATTGTCTGATCTAATTACATTTATACAAGACTCTAAACTTCCTCAATTATACAAAACTTTTATTTCTCATTATTTCTTTGAATATATCCATCCCTTTTATGATGGGAATGGTCGTGTAGGAAGATTCTTACTTGCTAATTCTCTAACTAGTATAGTAGATAAGTACACAGCCATTACTCTATCGTATAGCATTAATAGAAATAAAAATAAATACTACAAGAGTTTCAAAAAGACATCACACCCTTTAAACAAAGGTGACATGACTCTATTTGTTAAAGAAAACTCAGAGCTTTTAGTTTCAGGTCAAGAACATATACTATCTTTCTTAACAGAAAATATACAAAAAATGACAACAGCTACGGACTATCTTAATAACAATATCAGAGATGAAACGCTAAAAAATATATTATATATACTTCTACAAAGCCATTTATTTAGTGCTAAAGATGATCTAATAACTCATAGAGAACTTGCAGAAATTCTTGAAATTACTACGAAAACTCTAAATAAATATCTATCTGATAATGAAGATAAGATTACAGTAATTAAGAAAAAACCAAAAATATATACGCTTAGTGAAGCTTTTTTATCTGAAATATTTGAATAATAAAAAATCTGAGAAACATCGGTAGTAACTCCAAAATCTTATTTCTTCGAAATCATGATTTTGGAGTCACTACCTCTTCCCAAATTTTCCACTTTTTATATATACAAATTTTCGACAGTTAAGTTCTACTAAGATATAAATCCTATCTTTTATTCCTCTCTGAACTTAGCACCATTATTTTTTAATTTTTGAACGACTGTAGCTCCTATGCCATCTAATTTTCTCAATTCTTTTTCTGTATATTCCTCGATAATTTCTTTATTATACAATTCGACATTGATAAACTTATTCAGTTGTCTTTCCATTCCTGCAAAAATAGGATCTTTTTTCATCATTTCCTTGGAAATATTAAATCGACCTTCAACAATCAGATACTGTCTTCTTTCCATCTCTGATTCGTATAAGCTTTCTAATATTTCATAATGATATCTATTAAGCAAATACTCTTCAGCTATGGTAGCAGCATAATGAATCTCAAAAGTTTTTTCCTTATTAGCACCTTTCTCATTTTCCGGTACTCCTATTATGTAATCTGAAACCTTTTTAAATCCACCCTTGAAAATATTACCAATATAAGCATTAAGTTTTTTAAGCCTCGTCATATAATAGTGAGCTTCATCAAGCTTTCCGCGATTAATACCAAAAATACTTAACAATAATAGTGTAACTTCCGACTTTTCATAATCAAAACAATTGATATGATTCTGCATCAGACCTTCACTGTTTAAATGAACATATACTTTTGTCAATTCATCTATAACTTCGGAAAAATCAGATGGACTGGCTGCCAACATAAATTTATAAAGTTTCGCAGCTTCATTATACATTCCAGCTTCTCTATAATACCCAGCAAGCATGTCCACTAATATCATCTGTTCAGTATCTTCATCATTATCTGAATATATGATATCCTCTCCTAGCCTAATAGCTCTTTCTAAAGCATCTTTATTTTCCTCATGAAGTTCACGTAGAGCATTTAGCTTATCAACAGCACTCATATCTCCTTCGTCAATCGTATCAACAATATCTCCAAGGGGAGCATCTACATCATAGCCTTCTTCAACCAGCTCATAAAGTTGCTCAAACACTTCGATAGCCTCTTCCTTACTAGAAAAGTTCTTACCTTCCGTTCTTAAAAAATCTTTAAGCAATATTTCAAATTCTCTATCACGTTTTACCATAAGTCATCCTCCATAAGTTCCATCTGGATATCAAACTCACTATCATCAGCAAACATTACACCATTCAAATGTAAGTTTCGGATAGTTCCTTTTCCTAAGCCTTTTATTTTAAGAAATTCAGACTTCGTGATTTTCAAGAAATCTTCTTTTGTTAATAAAAAGTTCTCATGCATGATTTTTAATTCCGTATCTCTAATCGCCATAAACGATCTATCTTGTTTCATTTCTGCGACTGTAACTTCCTTACGTTGTGCATACTTATCCAAATTATCACCAATTACATATTCACTTTCTCTTATGTACATAAAGAAATCAAAATAATATTCTTTACTAAAGAAATAATCGAATTTCATAACTATTCTAAGAGCCTCAACATACTTTTCATCACTATCCGTGCTAAATTTAATCAAATTCGGATTAGCTATTCTGTCTAAGACATCTAAAATATATTTATTTTTTTTAATAGCTTTGTTGTAGAATGCGATCGCTTCTTTTTCTTCTCCTTGCATCAGGTGATAAAAAACTTTTGATAACAAAATAACCTCATCATCGTTTTTATCATGTCTATGAGCAATTTTATAACAACGATTTGTCTCCTCAAAATTATTCAAAATAAGACTAGAAAGTATGTAATTGTAATACATCGGCATTACAAACTCGTCATCCATCTCAAAAAATATATAAGGATTTAAATATATTTTACTAATTTTATTATAAAGTTTATTACTAATATAAAAATCAGCTAAGTGGTTACAAACTTTAAAATGTAGAAAATTTATAGGAATCTTGCTAGTTTGAATAAACCCTTCTTCAAACCTATATGCCTCATCTTTTAATTGTATTAGCGCATGCTCAACTTCAAACTCTGAGATATCTCTAGTAAATATTTCAAATACTCTAGCATCTACATTATATTTAGATAGCGCTATTGCTTTTTCAAGATAAGAAGCACAATCAGAGCTGTCTATATTTTTAATACATTCACCAAAAATCCTCATTGATTCCGCAAAATCCTCTTCAACCTGCTTAGAAGAAAATTCAATTTCCATATAATTTTTGTCAGTTTCATAATTTTGGTATCTTCTATCCTTCTCCGTTGCAAACTCTTCTCTACCTACAGGAAATTTTATAATTTTTTTGTTATCCATTGTTTCTCCTTCCTTTACTATAATCATTTAAAAATTACAGAGATTTTTATAATTATCTTATGTGAAAAGATTTTTATAAAATTCACTACTCTTTCAACTTAATTTTACATCAAAATTAGATGTAATACAAACTTTATAATTATATAAATAAAATAATATAGATTATTAATAATGTACATCATAAAAATTCTACATCTTTATGTAATAAAATTTAAGAAACAATTATTATCATATTTTTTATTTAATATAAAAAAAGCAACTGAAGCGCAATTCAGTTACTTTTCGTGATCTCATGTGAATATAATCGTCCAATTCACTTAACTATATTTAACACATACCTTCTTTTGTTGTCAATCGATTCGAAGAGGAAGAATTTCCAATCTCACTTTATTTACATAATCTTAAAAATATAATTTTAATCTTAAATAAACCTAGAAACTCTTTTCTAATATAAACTCTAGTGATATAATAGAAGTAGGCTACTGGCCCGGAAGGGAGGTGGTGAAATGGAGATAGTTGTCTCTCAAATCCTTGTGAATCTATTATCTGGAGTAATTCTCCTACCGATAGAATATATTTGCTAAAAGATAGTCACAGGAAAAAGTAGTCTTTTTAGCCCACGACGCATACACTTCACTTTGTATATGATTATTAATAAAAAATATAAAAAGCCAATTGAACTAGCCTTCAATTGGCTTTCGTGGTGAAATTTGATAGTCGTCTCTCATTCACTTAACTATATTTTAACACATACCTTCTTTTGTTGTCAATCGATTCGAAGAGGAGAAATTTACACTTATGGCGTAACTTACATCTCCTCCTCATTTAACAAAAAACATTCGGAGCTGGATTCTTTTTCCATACTCCGAATATAATTATACATCTTATAACTATCAAGAGACTGACTCAAAAATCGTGATTTCGGAGAAATCAATTTTGTCGAGTCACTCCCGCAAAGTTTATTAGATATCTAAAAAACTTTTATAAAGTAAATTTAGATATTAATAAACCACTGCGTCTATGAGTTATAATATATACTTTTTTAGTTTAGGATTTTTAGGTCATCCCCATTTTTTTAGTAGAATTTATTTAAAACTACACCGATGCATTTTGAACCAACTTTTTCAATTTGTGCTATGCTATGTTCTAGTTCTTTTTTCTTCACACGATTCGCTTCGGCAACCATTATGAATCCATCTGCGCTCTTCGCTACTACTGCTGCATCAATTACGTCTCCTACCGATGGAGTATCTATAATCACTATATCATAGTACTCTTTGAAAACCTCTATCATGATATTATAGTTTTTATTTTGTAATATTTCAGTTGGACTTTTCGCTTTTACTCCTGCTGGAATAATATTTAGATTTTTTACATCAGATTCATATATAGTATCCTCAATAGGATCGGTCCCTGTTAAATAATTTGTAAGCCCACAAATATTGCTTTTGAATTTGAAGTATCCTGGCATACTTGAATTACGAGTATTCGCATCAACTAGCATAGTTTTAAATCCTAACTCAGCAAATGATACGGCTAAATTCACCGCAGTCATAGTTTTCCCTTCACCTTCTAAAACAGATGATACCATAATTACTTTTTTATTTCCGCTTAAAGCTTGAATATTTGTACGTAGTGCATTGAAATATTCTTCACTCTCATCATTTATAATAGTCTTATTTGTTAATAAATTTATCTGTGCCATTTCATCTTCCTATTTCTTTCCTAAATTTATCTCTGGAATTACTCCTAAAAGTACTACATCCATACCTTTTTCTACATCTTCTGGACTCTTAATTCTATCATCTAATAATTCAAATACTACTGCACCAATTAATGATAATACAAAACCTATTGCAGTCGCTAGTAATGCATATAAAGGTATATTTGGAAAACTTGGTACTCTTGGAACTTCAGCATCTTCTAGAGTACTTACATCTTCTGATTTTGCCATCTCTTTAATTTTTGTAACAGCTAATTCTCTTACAGAGTCAGCCAATTCACTAGCAACTTGCGGATCTTTATCTCTAACTGTGATAGAAACAACTTTCGTGTTTTTTGGTACTTCAACAGATACCTTGTTCTTTAATTGCTTAACTGTATACCCGGCATCACTTTTTTCTGCCGCTTCAGCTAGAAGTTCATCATCTAATACAATTTCTTTATAATCTTTTTCTAGTAACGTACTTTCTCCTTTTGAGCTCGTTACACTTATCTTCGCTGTTGAGTCGTACCTAGGTGTTACTACAAATATACTATACGCTAACGATCCAGCCGTACATAAGAACGTAATTAATAAAATTAATATTTTTTTCTCCCACGTTCTTTTCAACAGTAGTGGACCTTTTGACTGTCTTACAACTTTTTCCTTACCCTTCATCTTATCAATTTTCCTCTCGTTATAATTCTTATTTTATTTTCGCTTTTTTAGCTTTATCTTCTGTTATATTTTATCACAAATTGTCCCTTTGTGCTTTATTATTTTAAAATAATTATTAGCACTATTTCTCTTCTAGTACTTCTTTTATATTATTTTTAACTTGTTTTAGACTTTGCTCATCAATTTGCATCATATATAGGTTTGCCCCCGGCATTGCATATGATGGTAATCCTAAGCTTCCTGTACCGCTAAGCGCTTGTGATGAGATATTATAATCTCTATTAGAGCTTAATTGTTCATTAGCTAGTCCCATCACTGTTTCAATCGGCATATTGGTCTGAATAGACTCACTTAGTTCTTTGATTACTGCTCTATAATTTTTCAAAGTATCCTTAGTAGTCATTTTCTTCACTATTGCTGCAATAACTTTTTCCTGATTTTTTCCACGGTCATTATCTCCTTCAAGAAGATTATAACGTTCACGTACAAAACCTAAAGCCTTGTCTGCATCTAAATGTACCATACCAGGTTCAAAACTATAACCACCATACTCTGATATAAAGGTCTGATCATTATAAACATCGACACCACCGACTAAATCTATTAATTTTAAAAATGATGTGAAATTTAGCCTAGCATAGTAGTCTAATTTAATACCATAAAGATTTTCAAGTGTATGAATAGAAGACTCTACACCATAAAGACCAGCATGAGTAAGCTTATCATACTCATTATCACCATCATCTGCTATCGGTACATAAGAATCCCTTGGAGTTGTCGTTAATAAAATTTTCCCAGTTTTTTTATTTATTGTCATAATAATATTAACATCCGAGCGACTTACACTCTCCACTTCTCCAAACGTATCAATTCCACTCACATAAACATTGAAGGTATCTCCAATATTCGCACTTGTTTCCAAATCTATCTTTTTAGTAATTTTGTATTCAAATATTTTTTTTGTATTTTCTCTGAAATCGGCATATTTCCCTCTTATTAGTCCCTCAAACGAACTATTAAAAACCATCGCTCTACTTGTTCCAGAGATAAGCTGTTCATATGATGAGATATAGTTTTTCGTCTCAGCAAGCTCCAAGCTTTGGTATCCTTTGTCACGAATTTCTTTCATAAGCTTGTTAATATTTTCATCATCTGATGATACCGGAGCAGATATTTCTTCACCCTTTAAATCCTCAAGCTTTGAAGCCTCATCATTTTTCAATACTACTACACTCATAGTATATTCGCTTATCATCGCCTTATCATTTATATCATCAAATAGACCAATTGCAGCTCTAAACTGCATATAAGAAAAAACTAATGTAATATTCAGAATAACTAACATAATAACATTGAATATTTTTGCTTTTTTCTTAATCACTAAGATTCCAGCTAAAAATATAAAGAATAGTATAATTGCGAATATCACATAATTTATTCCCCTAAAATTCAGGAAATCATATTTCAGCATTGTCCAGCTAACTAGACCACCTAATATAATCAATAAAATAGTCAATAATCCATTGACTATTTCAAATATGCCTATATTTCTATCAACTACTCTTTTTCGCCTACATGAATTCCTTCCCATTACTTACATCCTCTTTAACTTATAAAATTTACTTATGCAACTAAGTTCTAAGCTATCGCTATTTTTTACTAATTCTCCATCAATCTGAAAGTATTCTTGATTCGTTGTGACTGTTAATCTATTCGTAGTTATCAAATCAACATTTTTTAGATTATGATGTTTATTTAAAAGCAGGCATAAATAATTATAAATAAATGTTAAGATGCTCATATCTTTCATTATCATGACATGCAACTCATCACTTTTACCTGTTGCATTTGGAGCGAACTTTATCCCTCCTCCTTCATAAGGCTGAATCATTACATTTAATAAGTATAATTTTTCCGTATTTATCTTATTATTATCCCAACATATCTCCGCTTTGTATTTTCTAAGTTTTAGAATACCTAGAACCCCTTCAAGCAGATAGATTCTCTTACCTAAATATTTCTTAAACTTAGAGCTGTTAGCACTCTTTATAATATCAGCATTAAAACCTAAATCAAAACCTGAACAGAACTTCTTGTCATTAACAACGCCAACAGTATAGTCATCTATTTCTTTGGAATTCAACAATTTATCTATGTCTATACTATTTCTATCAAACTTCAAAGATCTAGCAAGATCATTACCAGAGCCATACGCTAAATAAACAAACTCCTTACCATGATAGTTATTTATTACTTCATTAATCGTTCCATCACCACCAATGACGATAAGATTATCTCCTATCACTTCATCCATAAAATCACAAGCAGTCTTGTTTTTCGATGTTTTAAGTACTCTATACGACAAATTCTTTCTACTTAGCATTTCTTCAATCTTTTTTAGTTCAATAAGGCTACTCTTACTTCTAGAATTCACTATTATCTCAATCATATTTGGATCCTACACAAAAATACTTTATCTTATTAATTATACAACAAAACTACTTTTTAAGCAAAAAATTGACTATTCAACAAAGCGACAAAAGACAATATTTTCAAGCGTTTTAAACGTATGAAAGAGGGAGTGACTCAAAAATCATGATTTCATAGAAACAAGATTTTGTTTAGTCACCCTCGCACAATTTGTTAGATATCTAAAAAGCTTTTATAAAACGAATCTAGATACCAATAAACCACTGCGTCTATGAGTTCTCATGTGAACTACTTTTAAAATCTAGTACTTTTGGGGCAGAACCTTAACTTGTATCTTACAGCGATTATATAAATATGATTCATAACTCTTTTACATCATTTCTACTAATCGTTCACAGATGAGAAATATCCTATCGGCACCTCATGTACCAATAGGATATTAATTAAAACATTTTTATCTTTATAGATTGTAAACTTAGTCTATAAATATTCGATTTTATCTACGACTGGTTTTTCTGTTGTAGTTGTAAAATCTGTAAAGTCTTCCTGTTTTGGAGCTTTTCTAACAAAAAGCATAATAGCTACTACAAAATATAGTAAATATACAGGAATTAGAAAACCTACCGTCATTAATGCTACTATCCCTGCACTAATTAGGAATAAAATTCCTGATACGATTCTTGCTTTCATAACAAACGAAGCTATTAAAGCTAAAACTAGTGTCACAATCGCCGTAATAGCATATATTTTTACCACTAATACTAGAAATGTTGTTATTGACATACCAGATGTAGATAACAACATAGCTACTTCTTGTTCCATCGCTAACGAACTAATAGCAAATGAAAGTTGCGGTTGTTGCAAGGCCGCTTCTAATTGTCCCGAAAATGCCGCAAGAGATATTAACCCAGTTACTAATATCATAATTACATTAGCAATCCACGCTAATATTTTTTCAATTTTTCTGCTGAATGGTTTCATTCTATTCTCCTTATGTTAATGTTATGATTAAATTATATCACAAAATATAGTTAAGTAATACTTATTTACATAAATAATAAATATTTTCATACATTTCTATTTTTTATTTAAAAACCACCTTTTTTTGTGGATCTGTTGTACTTCGTGTTATAATATCTGTAATGATTAAACTTGTTCTGGAGGATTTTTATGATTAGTCGAGATAATATTAATGAGGTTATTGAGATAATTAGAAATAATAATACACGGGAATATATTCGTATTTTTGCTGAGGCAAGCGATAAGACAGGGATTTTTTCTAGTAAGTTTGGAGGGGTTCCGTATGTTGCTAATGATGATACTATTCCTGTAGATTCTGCTAATAATCAGCTTGCATTATTAGCTCAGATTAATTGCAGTGAATTGCCTGAGAATAATCTTTATCCTAAGGTTGGCTTGCTTCAATTTTGGATTTCTAGAGATAGTAATTTTGGTTTGGATAATAGGGATTCTTATTGTGTTAAATATATTGCTAATATCGATGAATCTGTGTCTGAAATAGATATTTTGAAAAAGTATGATATTTTAGATGAAAATAATAATGACGAGCATTCTCCTTTTAAAGGTAAAAATGCTTCTTTTTCTTTAACATTTGAAAAGGGAGTGTCTACTATTACTTCAACTGATTGTCACTTCGAAGATATTGCACTTAAAACAATTCAGGATTTGTTCCCTAATGAACAGATTAACGATTTATATGATGATTTAGAAAACGATGTCTACAGCACTTTATTTAAAGCTTTTGAAGGTGTTCAACATGCTATTGGAGCTTATCCTACATTTACTCAATGGGATCCTAGAAATCCTGATGATACTGGTGCTTATAACGTTATGCTACTGCAAATAGAAAGCATGTGGAGTACCGATTCTAATGAATATGAGATTATGTGGGGAGATTCTGGGGTAGCAAACTTCTTCATTGATAGTGAAAAATTAAAAATACTAGATTTTAACGATGTTCTATTCAACTGGGATTCTTTTTAACAATTTGTAAATGTCAATATAAAAATGTACAAAAGCGACAAAATAAAAATGTACAATTAT
>NZ_CAURMG010000022.1:0-27734 GCF_963525875.1 uncultured Gemella sp.
AGAACGTTGCCAGGCAACAGTGAGAGCCTTCCTTTTGGAAGGTTCTTTTTTTATAATAAGGTCTCATATATTTTGATTTTCTACTCAAAATAGAGTATCATAATATAGTAAAACACTTTTGGAGGTTTGGGAATGTTTTATTTAGAAGATGAAAAAACATTAGTTCTCACTAATGAAAATAAAAAAGATATTTTAAATGCATTAAAACTGATTAATTTTATTTCTGATAATAAAAATATTAAAGTTGCGTATATTAAAATTTTAGATAAGGTATTAGATTTTAATAAAGCGATAGAAAATTATTATCATTCACAAAAACCAGGTTATAATGAAATTTATCAAGAAAGAATAGATAATTTAGATAATAGTCAGGATGAGTTTAGACGTATTAAAGCAGATTTAAAAGTATTATTTGATGATAATAATTATGAAGAAAATAAAGAAATTGAATTTAATTCTATACTTACTAGAATTGAGAGCAGAACAGCAATTCTTTTTGAAGGAGAAGAAGAGTATAACTTTAATAATTATTTAATTACTTTAATTAATGATAAGATGCTAGAGGAATTTATTTGGCTTAATACTCTTTACAATATTTATAAAGAAGGTAAAAGTTTAAATTCAATAGTTTATGATTATAAAAAATTAAGTGATGTGGAATTTTCTGATCTTTACAAGATTTATTTATTTGTTACAGATTATAATATTAATAAATTATTATTAAAGAATGAGTCTAAAATAATAAATAATGAGTATCTTGAAAATTTCGAATCTTTCTTTAATTATATGTATGATTTAATTGATGATCTTCGTACATTTGTAGCGAAGAATGATAAAAAGAATATATTAAGTTTTACTACAAAAATCGAAAGTTACACAAATATAACTACTCCGTCAAAAGCAGAATTTCTAGAATGCGTCTATAAAGTATTTAACTTCTTAAGAGCTTTGTATGAAAATGACAATGCTAAGTTATTATTAGATAATATTTATCCTATCTTAGTAAAATCATTTTTTGCACCATTACGAAATAATGACAAAATAAAATATGATTACAATCAAGATTTTATTTATGCATTAGAGTATACTCAAATTATTATAGAAGTAATGGATGATAAAAATGAATAAGGTTTTTTCAGCGAAAGATTTTTATTGTGTATATAATGATTACGATATTTCCCAACGCTTAAGAGAAATTAATCTTTTATATTTACCTCTTTTGGGAAAAGATGCTATTAGTTTGTATTTTTTTCTTGGAAATAAGATATTAACTGATAAGAATCTTTCTAAAAATTATTTGCATTACGATATACTTGATAATTTAGCATTAAGTGAAAATAAATTTATAATTGCCAGAAAAAAACTAGAAGCACTTGGACTTTTACAAAGTTTTTATATAAGTAATGATGAAGTTGGTCAACTTGTATACAAAATAAAAGAAGCTTTAAGCTTTAGTGATTTTTTTAATACACCTATTTTATCTCAATTATTAGAAAATACTATTGGTAGCAATGAGTATAAAGAATTATTAAATTATCATTCACTCGACAAAGTTAGTTTTAGAAGTTTTGAAGAAATAACAGCTAAATTTTCAGATGTATTTAGAGTTGAAAATTTAAGTGACTATAGCTTTGACTATCTTTCTAAAAAAAGTGATTCTGGTCCAAATTTTGACGAGTTTTACTTTGATTTTGATAAACTTAATTTTTATTTAGCGAATAGCTACTTCTCTGATGTTATATCAGATGAGAATGTAAAAACAAAAATTTTAGGTTTGGCTCATATTTATAAAATGAGTCCACAAGATATGGCTAAAGCTATAGAAAAGTCTATTGAAGTTTCTAATGGTGGAAATAATATTAATCTTAAGGTTTTGAGCGATTTTCTAGTGCAATTTAATGTTAATGTTAGAAAACAAGAAATTCCAACATTAGATCGTATGATTAATAAAAAGTTTTATAATGAAGATAATGGTGAATTTTCTGAGGAAGATAAGTTTATTAAAGAAGTAGACAATACAGATTTTATTACGTATTTGAATAAACAAAAAGGAATAGTCGTTTCTAGTATAGATGCAAGAAATATTACTGAGTTACAAGATAAGTATAATTTTCCAAGTGGGGTTTTAAATATCTTATTAGAATATTCTATTAATCAATCTGGAAAGGATATAATTCCCCATATTAATTATATTGATAAGATTGCCAGTACCTGGAGTGGGCAAAAACTTCTAGGTGCAAAGGATGCTATAGATTACGTAAGAAACAATCGTAATAATAAGAAGAGTACCAATGTTAAATCAGTCAAGCAGAGAAGTAACTCCTCAACTATAAAAAAAGCTAGCTATGCTCCATTTCCGGATTATTTACAAAATAGAAAAAATAATTTTAATGGTACTAAAAAATCAGAAGATAGAATCGTTACAAAAGAGGATGAAGATGCATATAATAAAATGATGCAAGAATTAAACGATAAGAGGGATGTGTAGTGAAAAAAATATCAAATATAGTAGCAAATAATACGATTGGCTCGTATAAGAAATTCATGTCAGAAAAAGTTCTTAGTGATGTAGAAATTATAAAATTTATTAGAGATAATAATTTTACTAAAGATGATGTTGAAAATAATCTAGAAAAATTTTATCAATTTTATATATCTAAGGATACTTTGTTAAATATTGAACATAGACCAAAGTTAGTTTATGAAAATAAAGAAGTTAATATTGTATATATAGAAACTGAGGAGTACAGAAATAAAGTAGAAAGTTTAAAAATTTCTAATAGAGTAAAAACAGAATTTATTCCTAGTAGAGTTTTAACCTATACTTTTGAAAATCTTTCTAGGAATAGAGAGAAAGGTATATTAGCTACTGAAATAATAAAAGTCTGTAAAAATATTCTTAGTAAACAAACAACAAGAGGTGTATATGTGTACGGACCAACGGGAACTGGAAAAACCTATTTAATGGGATGTATTTACAATTACTTTAAGCAAAATGGAAAAGAGCCTGCAATTTTATATTATCCAGAATTCATAAGAAAGATCAAATCTAAAATCAGCAATAATAGTTATGATTTTTATATTGATTTGATAAGAAATGAGGAAATATTAATTATTGATGATATTGGAGCAGAAAATATTACTGAATTTATTCGTGATGAAGTTTTAGGACCCATAATCAATCATAGAGAAGCAGAAAAATTACCGACTTTCTTCTCATCAAACTTGAGTATAGATGATTTATCAGAATTATTGTCTAATGGGAGAACTACAATTGATAAAACAAAGGCTTTAAGAATTGTAGAAAGAATACATTCTCTTAGTATTTCCCACTTTTTAGATGGAGAAAATGAAAGAGAATATTATAATTAAAAGCGAATAAGCACTTATAAAATTTTAAGTTTTATGAGTGCTTATTTATTTTTTTGGTAAAATATTCAAAAAAATTAATTTTTTTTTAGAAAATAGTGGAAAAAAGTGGGGAAATGTGGTAAATTATAAAGGTAAGGTGGTGAGAAGTAGTGTTTATTGGTCAATACAATAATAAAATGGATGCCAAAGGAAGGCTTAGTATTCCGATAAAGTTCAGAGATGAACTAGGTGAAAAATTTATTATCACAAGAGGTCTAGACTCTTGTTTATTTGGCTATTCACTACAAGAGTGGCAAAAGGTGGAAAGTAAGATTAAATCACTACCTATCACTAAGAAAAATGCTCGTACTTTCCAACGTTTCTTCTTTTCTGGAGCCACTGAAGTTGAAATAGATAAACAAGGAAGAATTAATATTCCAAACGCCCTTATAGAGCACGCTTTTTTAGATAAAGAGTGTGTTGTAAATGGTTTATCAAATAGGATAGAAATATGGGATAAGACTCGCTGGGAAGATTTACTTGTTGAAAGTGAAGCTAGCGTAGAAGAAATAGCAGAAGAATTAGAAGATTTTGATTTTTAGGATGGATGAAAATGTTTAAACATTATAGTGTATTATTAAATGAAGCAGTAGAAGGCTTAGATATAAAAGAAGATGGTATATATGTAGACTGTACTCTTGGTGGAGCAGGGCATAGTTTAGAAATTTTAAAGCGATTAAAAAATGGTAAACTATATGCATTTGATCAAGATAATGTTGCATTAGAAAATGCCAAAGAAAAATTAGCCGAATACAGTGATAAAGTTGTCTTTATTAAATCTAATTTTGTTAATTTAAAAGAAAAATTAGCAGAGCATGGTGTACATGAAGTTGATGGAGTTCTTTATGATTTAGGAGTTTCTTCACCACAATTAGATACACCCGAAAGAGGTTTTAGTTATAACTATGATACAAGATTGGACATGCGTATGGATACTGATGCAAAAATTAGTGCATATGAAGTCGTTAATGAATATAGTTATCATGATTTAGTAAAAATATTTTATCGCTATGGAGAAGAAAATTTCTCTAAACAAATAGCGAGAAATATTGAAAAAAAACGTGAGCAAAAACCTATAGAAACTACTTTTGAATTAGTAGAAATTATAAAAGAATCTATCCCTGCTGCTAAAAGAAGAACTGGTGGACATCCAGCAAAAAGAGTATTCCAAGCAATTCGTATTGCTGTAAATAATGAATTATCTGTATTCGAAGACTCATTAGAACAAGCAATAGACATCGTTAGTGTAGGTGGAAGAATATCTGTAATTACCTTCCATTCTCTAGAAGATAGAATTTGTAAACAGATATTTAATACTTATTCTAAAACAAAGGATATTCCAAAAAACCTTCCTATTATGCCAGAAGAAAGTTTATCTAAATTAAAAGTAATTACAAGAAAACCTGTATATCCTAGTGATATTGAATTAGAAGAAAATAATAGATCTAGAAGTGCAAAATTAAGAGTTGCACAAGTTCAGACGAAATAGAGGGGAGGAAAGGAAATGGCTACACTAAAGGTATATAGTCGTGAATATGGAGTAAGAAAAGTACAAGAGAAAGTAAAGTTTAATTTACTAGAAAAAACTGCATATGGAGTTTTTGTAGGAGTTATTTTACTTGCTAACGTAGTTATGTTAAACTATAAAGGAGAGATTTATTCACTACGAAGTGCTCAACAAAAAAATGATATTGTAATATCAGAAAAACAAAAAAATAATAATGAACAAAAAGTTATGATAAACAATCTATCATCTTACGAAAGAGTTAAAAAAATTGCTGAGACGGTAGGAATGAAAACTCAAAAAGATAGTATAAAGGTAGTGAGATAATTGATAAAACTTTTTAAGAAAATATTAACTTTAAAGTTTTTGGAAGATAGAAGAAGTTTAGAAAGAAAAGATTATATCTCTCGAGAAAGAACAAAAATTGTATTTTTTCTAATTTTTGTTTTTTTCTTTGTATGGATATTAATATTAAATATAGGACAAATGATGCTAATTGGAACTGTAAGGGGACATAATCTTTCAGAATTAGCAGATAGAAAGTATAAGATAGATAGTAGTTTACAACCAAATCGAGGTAAAATCTATGATAGAAATGGGAATATACTAGCTGACAATATTGAATCTTACAAGCTAGTAGCGGTAGTTTCAGATAAAGCTACAGAGGATGAAACAAATCCACGACATGTTGTAGATATTAACAAAACAGCAGAAGAACTATCTAAATTTATAAAATTAGATAAAAACAAGATAAAAGATATACTTAGTAAACAAGGAGTATATCAAGTAGAATTTGGAACTGCTGGTAAAGATATAAGTGTAGAAGATAAAAAGAAAATCGAAGAGTTGAAATTGCCAGGAATTGAATTTATCGCAACAACTAAAAGATATTATCCTAATGGAAGCATGCTAGGGAACTTCTTAGGTTTTGCTCAAAATTCTCCAGATAGTGATTTAATTACTGGTCGTTTAGGAGTAGAGAAAACATTTGATTACTATTTAAGAGGAAAAGAAGGGCATATTACATATGCTAAAGACGCTTGGGGGAAAGTTGTTTCAAATATTCCTAAAGTAGAAATTAAGCCAGTAGATGGTGCTGATATATATCTAACTATTGATAAAAATATTCAAGGATTCATAGATAATACTTTGAAAGATATACAAGATAAGTATGAGCCTGAAAGTGCCTTTGCGATAGCAGTTAGCCCTAAAACAGGGGAAATATTAGGTTTAGGGCAAACACCAGCATTTAATCCTAATACGCAAGAGAACTTAACTAGTGCTTGGGCTAATATTTTTTATAACTCAGCCTATGAACCTGGTTCGACTTTAAAAACTTTTACAATGTCTATTATGGTAGAAAATAATATATATAAACCAGATAGTTACTATAGATCTGGATCATATCAAGTTGAAGATGCTACAATTTTTGACTGGAATAAGATTGGATGGGGAACTATTACTCAACGTCATGGTTTCCAACAATCTTCAAATACTTTAATGTTAACACTATTAAATGAATTGGGAACTGAAAAATTAAAAACAGGCTTAGAAAACTTCGGATTTGGAAAAAGTACAAATTCATTATATGGTAATGAAGCAACTGGTGATTTAGTATTTAATAATAAAGTTTCAGTTTCAACAACAGTATTTGGTCAAGGTAGTACAGTAACTGCGATGCAAATGGTTCAAGCAGAAACAGCAATTTTAAATGATGGACAGATGTTAGCACCATACTTTTTACAAAGAATTCATGACAAAACAATTGATAAAGATGTCAATATTGGGCAAAGAACGGTAGTAGGAACTCCTATTTCTAAACATACGGCAGATATAATGAAAGAAGAATTATATGGAGTTGTAAACGGAACTTGGGCACAAGGTGGTAAAAGATATGCTGTAGAAAATTATAGTACATCTGGTAAAACTGGTACAGCACAGGTAGTAGATCCGAAAACAGGTACATACTATAATAGTCCATATAAAGTAATGCAGTCATTTATAGGCTATGCACCTAGTGAAGATCCACAAGTTATTCTATATGTTGGTATTAAATTACCTTCGAAAGAATTAGGTGCAAGTAATGCAAATGGTGCTTCAGAAATCTTTAAACCTATAATGGAAAATACACTTAATTATTTAAATGTTAAGAAATCTAACGATAGTGATGCTGTACAGAATTATCAAATTGAAGATTTTATTGGACAGAGTTATGATTCTACCTTAGTGAAATTACAGCAAAAAACTAAAAATATTATCACAATAGGTAGTGGAGAAAATATTACTGGACAATATCCATCAGCAGGAAACCTAATAAGACAAGATGAAAGAGTATTTTTATTTGTGTCTGAGGAAAATATCATTATACCTAATTTTATAGGTTGGTCAAAAATTGATGTGCTGAATTATGCTAAATTATCTAGGTTAGATATTGAAACAGAAGGAAATGGATTTGCTAAACAACAATCAATTCCAGCACAGAGATTTGTGAAAAAAGGGGACAAGATAAAAATAAAATTTAGTTAGGAGAATAAAATGAGTAATTCAGATACAATGTTTGCTATATCGTTATTAATGGTAGCATATTTTCTGACAGTTTTAATGCTACCAAGATTAATAAAATATTTACATGAATTAAAATTTGGACAAGCAATTAGAGAAGAAGGACCACAGAGTCATATGCATAAAAAAGGAACACCTACAATGGGTGGTATATCTTTTATTATTTCAATTATTGTATCACTTGTAATAGCAATGTTCTTAGATAGTGAAAATATGAAGTATTATTTTTTATTCATATATACAACTATTTCGTTTTCAATAATAGGGTATATAGATGATATGCTTATTGTGGTTAAGAAAAAAAATGACGGCTTAGCTCCAAGGAAAAAATTAATGTTGCAAATTCTATTTTCTGTAATATTTTATATATTAGTTACTTTTATTTACAAAGATATAAATTATATACATATTCCAGTATTGAATTATAACCTTAATATTTCATACTTATATTTGATTTTTATAGTATTTTGGCAAACTGGTTTTTCAAATGCTGTAAATTTAACTGATGGGTTAGATGGTTTAGCAACAAGTGTTACAATAATAACAACTACTACATTTGCATTATTGGCATATAAGGAAAATAATTTTCCTGTATTAGTTTTTTGTCTTACAATAGTGGGAGCTCTTTTAGGGTTTTTATTATTTAATAGAAATCCAGCAAAAATATTTATGGGAGATACTGGATCGCTAGCACTCGGTGGAATTTTAGCAGCAATTTCAGTAATCTTACATAAAGAGATAGCATTTTTATTTATAGGTTTAGTTTATATATTAGAAACTTTATCCGTAATTATACAGGTGGCTTATTTTAAAAAAACAGGAAAAAGAATTTTTAAAATGTCGCCATTACATCACCATTTTGAATTATCAGGATATGGGGAAGTTAAAACTGTGTATATTTTTGTTGCTATAGCAGTGATATCATCAGCTATAGGATATTTTATAGGGGTTATTTAAAATGATTAATTTAAAAGATAAAAAAATATTAGTATTAGGATTTGCACGAAGTGGGTATTCAACAGCTAAAATCTTAAAAAAATTAGGATATGATGTAATTTTGAACGCATTTGATGATTTAAGCAATGATAAAAAAGCAGTTGAATTGAAAAACTTAGGAGTGGAAATTGTTGATGGAGGGCATCCGTTAGAACTGTTAGAAAGTGTAAATCTTATCGTAAAAAATCCAGGAATTAAATATGAAATAGAGTTCTTACAACGAGCAATTGAAAAAAATATTGATATAATAACAGAAATTGAATTAGCGAATACGTTATTTAATATAGACATGGTAGCAATAACTGGAACAAATGGAAAAACTACTACAACACAAATGACATACGATATACTAAAAGCAGCAAATAAAGATGTTTATTTAGCCGGAAATATCGGATACCCCTCAATAGAAGTTGCTTATAACCATCCGGACTCTTTAATAGTTACAGAAGTTTCATCATTTCAATTACAAGGAACAAAATATTTCAAACCGACAATAGCGGCAATAACGAATCTTGGGGTAGGACACCTTGATTATCACGGAAATATAGAAAACTATAGGGATGCCAAACGAAATATTTACAAAAATCAAACAGAAGAAGATTCTTTGATTTTAAATATTAAAGAAAAAGAAAAATATGATTTAAATAAAATAAATTCAAAAGTAATTTTTTATGATACTACTGAAAATAAAGAAACAGACGTATTTGTTAGAGAGAATATGGTAATGTACAAAAATGTTGAATTGTTTGATATAACAAAGATGTCACTACCAGGTATGCATAACGTAGAAAATGCAATAAATGCAGCACTAATTTCGTATTTGAAAGGCGCAAGTATTGAAGCGATACGCAAGGTTCTTTATAATTTTAGTGGTGTAAAACATAGATTACAATACGTAGGAGAGCATAACGGAGTAAAATTTTATAATGATTCGAAAGCGACTAACCCAGTAGCAACAACTACAGCACTATCAGGATTTGAAAGTAATATAATTTTAGTTTGTGGGGGAAAGGACAGAGGAATTGATTTTAAAGAACTAGTCCCTTACTTTAATAGAATTAAGGCGATGGTTGTTGTAGGAGAAAGCAAGGAGATATTGTATAATCTAGCCAGCTCTTTTGAAATAAAATGTTATAAAGCAATAAAAGTAGATGACGCAACTATTTTAGCTAATAAGATTGCTGAAAGTGGGGATACAGTCCTATTATCTCCAGCATGTGCGTCATGGGACCAATATAAATGTTTTGAAGATCGTGGAGATGAATTTATAGCAACTTTCGAAAAGATTAGTCAAGAGGATTAAAACTATGAACAAGAAGAATAAAAAGTTACTTTCAAAGATGAACAATGAAAAAAGAAGAAGTTCATTAGAAAAAATAAAAAGAAAAAAAAGAAGAGAATTTATATTTATAGTAACTTTATTTTTAATTGTGATAGCAACAGTTTCTTTGTTATTTAGTAGCTATTTAAAACTTAAAAATATTGAGGTTGTAGGAAATAGTCAAATAACAAATGAAGAAATCTTAGAAGCAGGAAATATCAACACTAATCTTAGAACATGGTCAATAAAAGATGAAGAAATTCAAAATAATATTAAAGCGAGATTTGAAATATTTAAATCTGTAAAAGTCGAATCGAAATTACCATCAACTATTAAAATTAAAGTTGAAGAATATAACTTTATTGCACAGAATAAAAAAGAAGATGGTAGTTTTGAAATAATTATGGAAAATGGAAAGCCATATGTAGGAAAAGTTAGAAATAATTATAATCTACCAATATTAGAGAAATTTAATGATGATGGCACTAAATTAGAAGAAGTCTATAAAAATTTAAATAATTTAAAAGAAGAAGTACGTCTGCAAATTTCTGAAATAATAAATGATCAAGGCGAAAATGTAGTAATTTATATGAAAGATGGACAAAAAGTGAAAGCTTTACGAACTAGTTTTTCGGAAAAATTAAATTATTATGGTGAAATATCTAAATATATAGAGGACAAAAATAATACAACATTGAACTTGATTAACGGTGCATATCTTGAAACACCAAAATCAGAGAAGAGAAGAACGGATAGTATTAAACAATTGTTGGCAAAGCAAGGATTGAAAGATGAAGATAACTCAAAAAAAGATAAAGAAGAAGTAGATACAGATAATAAATCGAAAAAAAATAACAAAACTGAAAATTCTACTACAAATTCACAAGTTAGAACTTTGAATGAAAACAAGAATAATCCACAACAATCCGCTCAAAATAATAAAAATGAATAGTAAAAAAAACATCCAAAACTTCATATTTTGGATGTTTTTTTAGTGAAAAATTACATATTATAAGAAAAGTTATAATTTATATTACAATTTGAAAATATTTTAATAAAATTTAATTTTTTTTGGTGTTTTTCATATTTTTTTTTTTAATTTTATGTTATAATTTAGTATGTGTAAATAAAATATGTGTGTATTTACAATTTTATTATAATAACAAAGATTTAAAAGGAAGGAGTGTTTGACTTGAGTTCACAATTGTATACTTCAATAGATCTAGGATCATCTAGTATAAAAGTGATTATAGCAGATGTAGTATATGAAAAATTGAATATACTCGGTGTCGGGGTTGTTAAAACTACATCCATCAAACGAGGAAATATTATTGATGTAGAGTCTGCTTCTAGAGATATTCAAAAAGCAATTGATATTGCCAAAAGTGAAGCTAATAAAGACATAAGATCATTATATGTAGCAGTTCCAAGTATACACACTCACATTAAAAAAAGTGTAGCGGAAATTAAATTTGATACAAAACACGATATTGATGGTAGAGATATCGAAGAAGTAATTGAAGAAGCAAAAATACTACCATTGCCACGTGAAAGAGAAGTGGTTCAAGTAATTCCAGATTACTATCGTCTTGATGATATTGAAAATATTAGAAAACCAAAAGGTATGACAGTTCATAATGCTTTTGAGGTTACAGGAAATAGAGTTTTAACATCTAAAACTCACCTTCATACTATCTATAAAAGTATAGAAAACTTGAGATTGGATTGTAATGAGACATTTTGTACATCACATTCATTAGGGGAATTACTTCTTAATGAAGAAGAAAAAGATTATGGTTCAGTAATAATTGACATTGGAGCAGGTCTTACTACAGTAAGTTATTTTGAGGATGGTATACTTCAATTATCTCAATCAATTGAGTTAGCTGGAGAAGATATTACAAGAACAATATCTGATGTTTTAAATGTTCCATTAAAACGAGCAGAAGAAATAAAAGTTACTCAGGGGCATGCATTCTATGATTTAGCATCACCTCAGGTAATTATTGAGTTAGATAACTTAGAACCAGATGAAGAACCTTATACTCAAAAAGAATTAGCGGATTATATCGAAGAAATTGTAGAAGAAATTATTTTACGATCATTTGATGTACTTAGAAAAGCAGGTATAAATAGAGTGAAAGGTAACGTTGTACTAACAGGTGGAACTACGTTGATGCCTGGAGTTTTGGACTTAGCAAAAGATATGCTAAGAAAAATGAATGTAAGAATTGGTTCTCCGAAGATTATCGGTGCAAATTCGCCAGAATTATCTGTAGTTGTTGGGACATTAACTAGTAGTTATAAAATCGAATCATTATTTGGATATCAAGTAACCGATGAAGTTCCAACAATTAAAAATACAAATACAACTTTTGAAAACGTATCTGGAATTGAAGAAATTTCAGTAAATAACTCGAAAGTTGAAACGCCAGTAATAACAGATACACATGTGGAAGATCATGAAGAAGATGTTTATTACGAAGAAGAGAAAAAAGACAAAGAAGAGAAAAACTTCTTTGATAAAATAACTAAAATGTATAATTCGTTTTTCGAATAATAATCAGGAGGAAATAAATAATGTTTGAAGAATTTGATCAATCAGCAGTAATTAAAGTAGTAGGTGTTGGTGGCGGTGGTGGAAACGCCGTTGACCGAATGGTAGAAAGTGGAATTCAAAATGTAGAATTTATCGCGGTAAATACAGATGCTCAAGCGTTAAAACGTTCAAAAGCAGATATTAGAATTCAAATAGGGGAAAAATTAACTAAAGGACTTGGAGCAGGAGCTAATCCAGAAGTAGGACGTAAGGCTGCTGAAGAGACTAAAGATAAAATTGAAGAAGCACTAGCAGGAGCAGATATGGTATTCGTTACTTCTGGTATGGGAGGAGGAACTGGTACTGGAGCGGCACCAATCGTGGCAGGTATTGCTAAAGAATTAGGAGCATTAACAGTAGGTGTTGTTACTCGTCCATTTAACTTTGAAGGTAAAAAACGTCAAGTGCAATCTACAGCAGGAATTAACTCATTAAAAGGTGCAGTAGATACACTTATCGTTATTCCTAACGACAGATTATTAGACATCGTTGATAAATCTACGCCAATGATGCAAGCATTCGTTGAGGCTGATAACGTATTACGTCAAGGGGTTCAAGGTATTTCTGATTTAATTAATGTATCTGGTACAGTTAACCTTGACTTTGCTGATGTTAAAGCTATTATGGCTGATCAAGGTTCAGCATTAATGGGTATAGGTGTAGCTTCAGGTGAAAACAGAGCAATCGAAGCAGCTAAAAAAGCTATTTCATCTCCATTACTTGAAACTTCTATCGTTGGAGCTAAAGGTGTGTTATTAAACATCACTGGAGGACCATCATTAAGTCTATTTGAAGCTCAAGCAGCAGCAAGTATAGTACAAGAAGCAAGTGACGATGAAGTAAATATGATTTTCGGTACAGTATTCAATGAAGAATTAGAAAAAACAGACGAAATCATCGTTACAGTTATTGCTACTGGATTTGAAGAAGATGGGGTTAGTGTAGAAAGAGATATCTTAGCACAACGTCCGGCTCAACCAGAAGCTAGTTCATTCACAAGTGGATATGGGAAAAACGAAGTAGAACAAGAAATGTACCCACGTCCAAGAAGAAGAACAAGAAGAGACATTTAATTATTAGGCTCTTTGTCAAGTTCGGGGCATGGGAAAAAATCGCATTAGAAATCTAGGCGGCATTTTGCTGCTTAGATTTTTTCTTATTTTCTTTAAGTTTGATATTATTTTTATATTCAGAAACAAATAATTTAGACATAATTAAAATGCGTAATCTGAAATTACTAAAGCTAGAATATCCATAAGATACTCTCTTTAGTAGTTTTATTTTATTATTAAATCCTTCTAACGGACCGTTAGAATACTCATATTTAACAGCGTTAAGCATATACTCTTTGTGTTTAACCATCGTATTTATAGCCTTAGCTACTCCTTTAGCTAGTCCTTTAGTATCCATATTTATATACTTCTCTAATTCTAGAGAATCTTTAGCTTTAATAGCTTCTCTAATCTCATGTACTCGTTCATAACTAGCTGTAAATTCAGCATCTATACCTAATATATAATCTAATACTTCTTTTCTAGTCACATAGCGTTTGAAGCTTCTAGAATAGAATGTTTTTGTTGAATTTACTTTGTCTCTATCTTCTAATATTACTTTCCAGAAATTCTTTAAAATAGTGTAAGTAGAGCCTTTTTTATTCTTATATTGATTCATTAATTTTACTCTAGCTTTATTTAATTCTCTATTAATATTTTGAACCATGTGGAATCTATCTATAATTATCTCAGCGTTAGGGAACATCTCTCTAATCATATTCATATAAGGAGGATAAATATCTATACAGATTGTTTTTACTCTCTTCCTTACTTTTCTTGGGTATCTCATAAAGTATTGTTTTAATATATGTTGTGTTCTACCATCTACTATATCTATAAAATCATGTGTTTTAGCATCTAAGAATACGAAGCTCATTCCATTTTTACTATCTTTAGTTGATTTTATTTCATCAAAACATAAGTGTTCTGGTAGGTTTGAATGAGTCTTAACTTCTACAGCCTCTCTACATGATTTCATTACTCTTACTACTGTAGATACTGATACATTACTTAATTCAGCTATATCTTTAAAAGACAATGTTTTAGATAGGTTCTTCATTATGTAAAATATAAGATTTTTAGATATACTGCAGTGCTTTTGTACAAATGATGTTTCAGCACAAAACTTAGAATTACATTCTCTACATTTGAAGCGTTGTTTCTTTAATCTTAGATATGTAGGGCATTCTGACATCTTTAATAAAGCTACTTTTAATGGATCTCCAAATCCATTTTTAACTATATTATTTCCTTCTTTTATACAACCACAGTTTACACAACACTTTGGTTCATATGATAAAGTTCCGTGAAATATGAATGTATCTTGACCTTCTACATTGATTAGATCAAGTTTATCCTCCATAGTTATGTTTTGGTCTTTTATTAATAGTAAATTTGTGATAAAATTATTCATGACGAATATCCTTTCTTAGTTAATTATTTTTTTACACCTTAATTATATTGGATATTTGTCTTTTTGTATATAAAAATAGAAATCCGGGGATGGAATTTTTCCATGCCCCGGATTTAGTATACAACCAATTATTATAAAAAAGGAAACCGAATAATCGGCTTCCTTTTTTTGGTTGTTTAATATATCCAGGGCATAGAAAATAATTTGTCTCTGGATTTTAATCTATATTTATTAAATAAAATAGATTTTGTTATATGTATTTATATAATAAATTTTTGAATTTTCCATTATTTGTTTTGATTTAAATACAATTTATTAAATTTGTAAGAAAAGTATTCATTATTATCTTATAGATAGTGTCTAATCCAAAAGTACTAGCTTTTAAAACAGTTCACATGAAATCTCATAGACGAAGTGGAATATTGATATTTATATACGCTTTATAAAAGCTTTTTAGATATCTAATAAACTTTGCGGGGGTAACTCAATAAAATCGATTTCTTCGAAATCACGATTTTTGTCTCCCTCTCTTAAAAGATATTTGAAATAATTGAAAAATAACAATAAAATTTCAGAAAATTATTTACAAATAACTAAAAATATAGTATAATCTATATTTATAAATATAAATCAAGAAAGGATGAGGGGAATGACAGAATCAAAAATGGAAAGAAAACTGCAAGCTCGTCACATAAGTATGATTGCTATAGGTGGTTGTATAGGAACAGGATTGTTTATGGCGAGTGGAGCGGTTGTAAGTAAGGCGGGTTCATACGGGGCTGTTCTTACGTATGCACTTATAGGAGTTATTATATATTTTTTAATGGCGTCAATAGGAGAGTTAGCAACTTTTTATCCAGTTTCTGGATCTTTTGGGGCATATGCTACTCGTTTTATAGATCCAGGGGTTGGATTTGGAGTTGGATGGCTATTTTGGATATTGTGGATACTAGTGGCCAGTGTAGATATAATCACATTATCGAAAATATTACATTATTGGGAATTTTTTAGACAGTTTTCAACATTTTCTATATGTATT
Organism: uncultured Gemella sp.; assembly: GCF_963525875.1. Taxonomy (GTDB): domain Bacteria; phylum Bacillota; class Bacilli; order Staphylococcales; family Gemellaceae; genus Gemella. The sequence goes on from NZ_CAURMG010000022.1 coordinate 15,899, forward strand.
GTATTTTTATTATTATTGTATTTATTAAATTTAGTAAGTGTTAAAGTTTATGGTGAAGTTGAATATTGGATTACAATTATCAAGGTGCTGACTGTTATTGCATTCTTAGTTGTAGGAGTAGCAATTATTTTTGGGATTACAGGGAATAGCGAAGCTGGTATTACCACATTTATAAAAAACGGTGAAAAAACAAGTAATGCAGGAGCTCTAGGATTATTTGGTGTTCTTTCAACTGCTGCATTTTCATTCGGTGGAACAGAGGTTGTTGCTGTAACAGCAGGAGAATCTCCAAATCCTAAAGAAACAATGCCAAAGGCTGTTAGACAGGTATTCTGGAGAATTTTAATATTTTATATTGCTACAATGATTATTATTTCATCTATTGTATCTGCAAATGATCCTAGATTATTAGATACAAAAAATGTAACAGCATCACCATTCACTATTGTATTTCAAAATATAGGATTAGAAATTGCCGCAGTAATAATGAATGCAGTTATTTTAACTTCTGTTCTTTCAGCTGCAAATTCAGGTATGTATGTTTCTAGTAGACAATTATTTTCACTAAGTTCTCATAACTATGGACCAAAAGTCTTTAAAAAATTAAATAGTAATTCAATACCAGTCATATCACTTACTTTTTCAGCTGTATTTATGGTATTGTGTTTCATTTTTGAAAAACTTAATCCAAGTGGGTATTATATGTTGTTATCTATGGTTGGTATTATAGTTATGATAATTTGGATGGTATCATTAGTATCGCAAATTCGTTTAAGAAAAGCGATAGTAAGACAGGGTAAAAAAGCAGAAGATGTTCTTCCATATACAGCAAAAACTGGAGTAGTTGGCTCATATATTGCTTTAATCTCGTTTGCTACTATAATTATTTTACAATTATTTGCTGACTATACTACTGGCGGTTTTGTACAAATGGTATATAATCTAGTTTGTCCAGCTATTGGTATAGTGATGTACATAGTATTTAAAGTAGTGACGAAGAAAAAATTTGTAAAACTAGAAGAAATGGATATTCATCCATATAAAGATAAATAATAAAAGAAGATTAATAAAGTTTTGTAATGATTTTAAAAAATTAAACTTATAATTTAATTGTTTACGTTATTACATTATCTTTATTAATCTTTTTACGTAGTTGGAAAATATAAGTAGATTATTGTCTTTTAAAAAAATTTATGTTTATCGGAAGTTAATAATCTTTTAAACTATGGTAAATGATTGCGTATTATGATAAAATTGTATTTAAGTAATTTAATGGAGATGATGTTTTGAATATTGGAATTACAGGAAGTATAGCATGCGGAAAAAGTACAGTATCTAGATATTTATTAAATAGGGGATATACTATTATTGATGCAGATAAATTAGGACATAATGCTCTTACTTGTGAAGATGTAAAAAAAAAACTTGCTGAAAAATTTGGAAGTACTATTTTAGAAAATAATGAAATACGTCGTGAAAAATTAGGAAAGTTGGTTTTTGGAAATGAAGAAAATTTGAAAATTCTAAATAGTATTATTCATCCTAAGATAAAGGAATTAATAATAAAATTACAAGAAAAACATAAAGATGAAAAACTTGTGTTTTTAGATATAGCTCTATTATATGAAGCAAACTTTGTGGATCTTGTGGAAAAAGTAATAGTGATCTATGTAAATGAAGATGTCCAAATGGATAGGTTGATGAGTAGAAATTCTTTAACCAAAGAAGTTGCACTAAGAAGAATAGAAAGTCAGATGAGTGCAAAAGAAAAAGCAAGTTTGGGAGATTTTGTTATCCATAATAGTAGCACTTTAGAAAGCACTTATCAACAAATAGATAAAATATTAGAAAAGTTAAAGAGAGGAGAAAAAAATAATGACTAATGTTTTAGAAATTAGTAATTTAGGTGGAGGATATAATCGTAGAAGAATTATTGACAATATAAATATACAAATACCTAAAGGAAGTATAACTGCACTTATAGGCCTAAATGGAGCGGGGAAAAGTACGACTATTAAACATATACTAGGACTACTTAGACCTATGGAAGGTGAGATTAAAGTTAACGGTATTACTATTACAAAAGATAATGAAAAATACAGAAAGAACATAAGTTATATACCTGAATCTCCAGTACTTTATGAAGAGTTAACATTGGAAGAACATATTAATCTTACAGCAATGGCATATGGTTTAAATCTAGAAGAAACGTGGCAAAGAGCTGAGGATTTACTTAAGTTATTTAAATTAAGTGATAAGAAAAAGTTTTTCCCTGTACATTTTTCTAAAGGTATGAAACAGAAGGTAATGATTATTTGTGCCTTTTTAGTAGAACCGAATTTATATATAATAGATGAACCATTTTTAGGATTAGACCCTATCGCGATTAATGATTTAATTAATTTAATGTGCGAAAGAAGGGATAACGGTGCAAGTTTACTTATGTCTACTCATATTCTTGCTACTGCTGAAAAGTATTGTGATAATTTTGTTATTATTCATGAAGGAAAAATTTTAGCAAATGGTAACTTAGAGCAACTAAGGGCCGAATTTAATATGGCAGGTGCGTCTTTAGATGAAATTTATCTATCATTAACGGTGCGAGATAATAATGAGTAATATAGAGAATATTTTTTTAGACAGACGAAAAAAAGAGCAAGATCTTAAATTAACTTATAGTAAGTACATTTTCAATTCGCACCTGATAATGTTCCTTATTATAGTACTAGGTGCAGCTCTTATAAATTATTCAAAATGGATAGCTGTTGCAAGTCAGTTTGAATTGTATTCAGTATTTATTGCAGCAACGATTGCTTTTAGTTATTATTTAGCAAGTAATAAGATTAAGACATATATTAAAGAAGCAGACTCAGTATTTTTACTACCATTAGAAAAGTACTATAAGAAAATAGGAGCAAAAACTGTTATGAGTCTTACTACAACTCATATTATTGCAGTTATTATCTTTTATTTCGCTACAAAACCGATTACTAGTATAATTGGCAGTATTAATAAATTAGGCATATGTTTATTGTTAATGATAATAATACTAAACAATTTGCTAAAATACTTTCAAGTTATTCATTATACAGAGCTAGTATGGGTTAAAATTATACAGTTTATAGTAATCTTTATACAAATATTAGTAGTGTTCATCGTTAATACGTATATTCTTATTTTTGACATGATTGGGGTAGTAGCATTAGCATATTGTACATTCTATATTTTTAAAAATGCAACTAATAAAGCAAGTTTGGAAGATCAAGAGAAGTTTGTTGTAAAATGGAATGAAGCGGCAGAATATGATAAACACCGTATGGAAAACTATTTAAAATTTGTTAATATGTTTGTTGATGTACCGTTAAGTGGTGTAAAAGTTGCTAGAAGAAAATATTTTGATATACTATTACCAAAGCTAACTAAAGAAAACTTTACTAAAGAAAACAGTTTTAAATACTATTACTATAGAGTATTTTTAAGACAAGAAAATACAATTTACCTAGCATTAAGACTGATGTTACTTGCAGTTTTAGTAATTTTTAGTTTTAAAAATACATACGTAAGTGCAATAGCAATTGTGTCATATAGCTATTTAACAATAATTCAACTTGTTCCTTTATATAAACAAATGAGCAATAATATTTGGCATAGTATATTACCTATAGATGAAAGTATTAAGGTAGGAAGTTTTAAAAAAATGTTGTCTAATGTAACTTTAATAACAACATTATTATTGACTATAATAGCTATTTGTTTAAGTAATTTTGAAATAGTGAATATATCAATTACTGTAGGAGCATTGGTGGTAGCTAATATCATAGCTAAAGTATTTATTGAAAAAGTTAAATAGAAGGATATAAATATGAAAAATATAGCAATAATTGGAGGAGATTTGTCGGGAATAAGTTGTGCTTATTTTCTTGATAAATTTTCAGGAGTAAACTCTAAGAAGTTTAACATTGATTTAATTGAAAGAGATTTAGAGTTTTCAAATGATAAATTTGGAAAGTTTCAATATGGTCAAGAGATTTATGATTTTGGGTGGCATAATTCAATAAGCGAACAAGGAGTACTATTTTATCTAATGATAGAGCTGGGTCTACATAGATATTTAATAAAAAGTGGTACGACTAAGAAGGTTTTTTATACAAAAGAAGGAATTAAATATCTTCCAGAAAAAATGCTTTATGGTGTTCCATTAGATAAACGAGAGCTAATTTTATCAGATTTATTTACTTTCAAAGAAAAGTTATCAATTTTATACAATATGTATAACACCATGGAAGATGAAGATATTAAAGAACTAACAGTAGAAGAATTTTTCAAAACAATTATAAATGAAAAAATATATGATAAACTGATAGAACCATTATTGACAAGCCATTATGGTAGTGATGTATCAGAGCAAAGTATGGTAAGTTTAATGCCAGAATTATCATTTTTAACTATTCAAAAAGAAGATATCAATAAAATACTTGAAGATATGTATAATCGAAAAGTTATTGATAATATTACAGTTGGTTCTGAATATAGATTGAAGTTTACATTGAAATCATTTATAGAAACACTGGAATCTAACTTTTCGGATAAAGTATTTTTAGAATTAAATCGAAAAATAGAAAAAATTGAAAAAAAAGGTGATAAATATTTAGTTCACTCTAATGGTAGTATATATTATTATGATTATATAATACTTGCGTTAAATCAGAAAAATTTTCTACCATGGTTTAATGATGACGAAAAAATTAATGATTTTTATTCGAATATGAAATATGTGTCTAATATTGTTGTAACACTTATTTATAAAAGAGATGATCTACATATAAATAGAGAAATTGGAGAAATAATTTTTCAAAAAGAAGAAAGCGAATATATTACAAAGTTAGAATATGTTAGTAATAAGTGGATTGATATAAAAATGAGTGGAATTCAAATGGTTAGAGCTTATATAAGCAGAGAAGATGCAATTGAAAAATTAATAGATAAAAATGACAACGAAATTAAAGAAATAGTAGAAAAAGAAATTGAGAGAGTGCACGGTTTAGTAGGAAACATTAATAAATTTTATGTAAGTAAAATTAAGGACAATTATAGATTTTGCAGTAAGGAATATAATAAAAATATAAATGAATTTGAAGATTATCTACGAAAAATGTATCCCAATGTTCATATAATTGGAAAATCAAAAAAAGGTACAACATTAGAAAATACAGTATTAGAAGCAAAAGAAACAGCAAAAGAAATATTAGAGAATATAAGATAAGAAGGAGCGTACAGTGTACGAGTACGAGGTGAAAAAAATGAAATTTTTTACAAATAAACAAGCAGGTGTAAAAGTAACACCAATATTTGAAGATGAAGTTTATGATAGTAAGTTATTAGAATACACAAAGGAAAAAGAACTATTTTCAGGGGAAATTAAAGAAGTGTACACTAATCTTCCTTTTGATGGAGAAAAAGAAATACTTTTAGGATTAGGAAAAAAAGAAGAGTTAGTGGAAGATAAAGTACGAGAAGTGTTTTTTAAATTAGTAAAAGAACTAGAAAAAAATAAAGAGCTAGAAGTTTATGTAACTATACCTAAGGTGAATAATGTTTCAACTGAAAAATTTGTAAATGCGGCAGTTGAAGGTGCATTACATGGAACTTACAAATTTGATAAATATAAGTCGGATAGAAAAGAATTCCCAGAAATCACAATTAACTTATCAACAGAAGAGAAGTTAGATAATTTAGAAGCGGTAGTAAATGAAGCTTGTGATATTATGAGTGGAGTATTCTTCTCGCGTGATTTAGTAAATGAAAGAGCAGAGTATTTATATCCAGAAACTCTTGCTAACATTGCTAGTAAAGAACTATCAGCTTTAGGTGTTGAAGTAGAGGTATATGATGAAAAACAATGTGAAGAATTAGGATTAAAAGGCTTATTAGCAGTAGGACGTGGTTCTGATAGGAAACCTAGATTTATTGTTATGAAATACTTAAATAATCCAGATGAAAGTGAAGTAGTTGGTTTAGTAGGTAAAGGGGTAACTTATGATTCTGGAGGTTATTCAATAAAACCAACAGCTAATAGCATGGATATAATGCACTGTGATATGGGTGGTGCTGGAACTGTAATAGGAACTATGAAGTTGGTTGCAACAAGAAAACTAAAAACTAATGTAATTGCAGTTGTTGGAGCGTGTGAAAATATGATTGCTGGTGGTTCATATAAACCAGGTGATGTTATTTCAACATTATCAGGAAAAACAGTAGAGGTATTGAATACAGATGCTGAAGGGCGTATTACTTTAGCTGATTCTGTATATTATGCAACTGAAAAATTAAAAGTTAGCAAAGTTATTGACTTAGCAACCTTAACAGGTGCATGCTTAGTTGCATTAGGAGAATTCTATACGGGAGCAGTAACGAACAACCAAGAATTTTATAATGAATTAAGTACTGCTGCAAAAGAAGCTGGAGAAAGAGTATGGCAAATGCCAGCAGATGATAGTTTCAGAGAATTAAATAAATCTACAATTGCAGATGTGAAAAATACAGGTGGAAGACTTGGTGGAACTATAACTGCAGGATTATTTATAGAAAACTTCGTAGCAAATAATGTACCATGGATTCACTTAGACATAGCAGGAACTGCATATTTATCAAAAGCAGAAAAATACTTACCAAAAGGTGCAACAGGAGTACATGTTAAAACATTGTACAATCTATTAAATAAGTAAATGTAGATGATAGAGAAAGAACTCGATGACAAAAATAATAATTGAGTTCTTTCTTTACTTACAATATGAGAATCGTGGATATTAATATAGAAATATGAAAAAAATTAATAAAAATATTGAATTTTTACTTGACAAGAAAATACTTAGGGTGTAAAATAATTAACAATAAAACTAAAACCTTAGAAAAGAATAGTAATTTGGTAAAAAATTTTTAGCGAGCTAACGTTGGTGTGAGGTTAGTAATTTTTCTAGATGAACGCACTTTTTAGGCAATTATTAAATAATTGGTAACTCTGCCTTAAAGAGATTGAGTGGGTATACTAAATACCAAGAAAAGTGGCAACGCGGAATTGATTTCGTCTTTTTATAGTTTCTTAGGAAATTATAAAAAGACTTTTTTATTTATCTCGTGCCTTCGTACAGACCATGGACTGTATCTATCTTAGTTTTAGTGTATCAAAAAGAGTGGCACCGCGAAATATCGTCTCTTTGTAGTTAGAAAATTACTAGCTACAAAGAGATTTTTTATTTATAATTTATTCTTTTCTATAATATAATAAAGAAAAAGGAGACAAAACAATGAAAAAATTATTATTATTCATTACATCAATTATTACAGTATTTACATTAACAGCATGCTCAATAGGTAGTGCTAAACCTAAATCAGAAGAAATTAAAGAAAAAGGAAAAATAGTATTGGGAGTATCTCCTGATTATCCACCATATGAGTTTTTAACAACAGAAAATGGTAGCAAAAAAGTTGTTGGTGCTGATATTTACTTAGCAGAGCAAGTAGCTAAAAAATTAGGTGTTCAAGTTGAAATTCAAGAAATGGCATTTGATTCATTAATTGCAGCTTTAAATGCAAATAAAGTTGACATGGTAATTTCTGGAGTTAACCCAACAGAGGAAAGAAAAAAAGCAGTTGATTTTTCAGATGTATATTATACAAGTAAAGGAATTTTTGTTGTTAACAAAGATAGCGAGGAAATTAAATCAGTAGCTGATCTGAAAAACAAAAAAATTGGTGTTCAAAAAGGTTCAACTTATGAAACTTATGCTAAAGAACAACTAAAAATGGATGAAAAAAATATCCAAGCTTTAACAGACGTACCAAGCTTACTGCAAGATTTAAAAAATAAAAAAATTGATGCAGTGTTAATTCCAGACGATGTTGCAAAAATTGCAATGAACAAATATACTGATATTAAAATTAGTACATTCACAGCAGATAATGATCCGGAAGCAACAGGTATGGCAATAGCCTTTAAAAAAGGAAAAAATGACAGTAATAAAGAATTATTAGAAAAAGTAAACGCAGTAATTAAAGAAATTCAAGAACAAAAAGTATTTGAAAAAGAACTTGATAAATACGCTAAAATTGCTGCACAAAGCGAGTAAAAGAGAGGTATAAAATAGAATGTTTGATTTTCTTCCAAATTATTACACGACGTATTTAGAAGCTACAGTAACAACTTTAAAAGTTTCACTTATAGCATTACTAGTAGGATTAATACTTGGAATTGTGATATGCTTAGCAAAAATTAGTACCTTTAAGGTATTTAATATAATAGCAGGAATATATGTAGAAGTAATTAGAAATACCCCAATACTAGTGCAAATTATGATAATTTATTTTGCATTACCCGAAATTGGAATTTCATTCACACCATTTATGTCAGCAATAATTGCTCTTTCAATTAACTCTGGAGCGTATGTTAGTGAAATATTCCGTTCAGGAATATTAGCAATAGATAAAGGACAGATGGAAGCAGGGCGTTCTTTAGGATTAAGTTATTTTCAAACTATGAAATTAATCATTTTACCACAAGCCTTTAAAAATAGTTTACCGGCTTTAGGTAATGAGTTCATTTCATTAGTAAAAGAATCATCAATAGTCTATTTTGTAGGAGTAGCTGATATTATGTTTACTGCCAATACAGTAAAAAATGCAACATACCAAACTTTTGGACCATACTTAGTTGCGGCTGCAATATATTTTATCATTACATCAATATTATCGATATTGGTAAAACGATTAGAGAAAAAATTAACGAAGTAGGTGAACAAATTGTTATTAGAGATAAAAGATTTACATAAAAAATTCGGAAAATTAGAAGTATTAAAAGGTGTAAATATAAGCGTTGAAAAAGGGGAGAAAATCGTAATTTTAGGTTCAAGTGGTAGTGGTAAAAGTACAGCATTGCGTTGTGTAAACTTATTAGAAACACCTACTAGTGGACAAATTTTATACAATGGAGAAGATATTACAAAACAAAACATCAATAAATATAGAAAAAAAGTAGGAATGGTATTCCAAAACTTTAACCTATTCCCAAATATGAGTGTATTAGAAAATATTACACTTGCTCCAAAAACATTTGGAGATGACACTGCAGAAAATATCGAGAAAAAAGCAGTTGAATTATTAAAGAGAGTTGGACTTGAAGATAAAAAGGATGTTTATCCAAATAGCCTTTCGGGTGGACAAAAACAACGTGTAGCTATTGCACGTGCCTTAGCTAATTCACCAGAAGTGTTACTATTCGATGAACCAACTAGTGCTCTTGATCCAGAGATGGTAAAAGAAGTACTAGATGTAATCAAAGAGCTCTCAGAAGAGGGATTAACTATGTTAATAGTTACTCACGAAATGAACTTTGCTAAAGAAGTTGCGGATAAAGTAATATTCATGGATGGTGGAATAGTTTTAGAACAAGGAACACCATCAGAAATATTTGATAGTCCTAAAGAAGAAAGAACAAAAGAATTCTTCTCAAAAATATTATAATTATAGAAAATATCACTAAGGAATGAAAGGTATTCTTTAGTGATATTTATATCGAATAATTTATAATACATAACAATGACTACGTTTTAATTATGTTAACTATGTGCTATAATAATAATGTATATAATTGTTGTAAATTAATAATATAATTATTGTGAAGGAGGATATATTATGAACATAGTAGAATGTTTTGTAAGTTGAAGTTTAATTCCTATATTTCTTATATTTTTTAATGTGAGAGTAACGGGAGAAAAACATTTTAAAATATGTATGATATCATTAATATTTGTAATTTTCCTGAGACTTTTCTTTTTAGATTATCAAGATTTTCCAATTACAAAAATGGTATATCTGTTTTTAATGCTATATGCTTTACAATTATTATTAGAATGGGATAAATTATTGAAATTAATGGGAGTTATTCCTGATGATAAAGAATAAAAAAATTGATTCTTCAGATTAACTACTAAATCTAGATTTATAATTTAGTAGTTAGTCTGAAGAATTTTTGTTATTTAAAATACGTATTTTAATGTTTTGTTTGAAGTCGGATGTTCGTGTTATCGTTTAAAATAGTTGTACTAATTTTTTGTTATGTAGTAAATGTATTGTTTTATCCGTTAATTAAATCAGAAATATATCGGAATAATAGTGGAATATGAACTTTCTATATAAAACTCTTGACATTTATAATTTAAAAGTATATTATTATATTGTGCTTAGGCATTAATAATAAAACTAAGGAGCATTTCTAAATATGTTAGAACGTCTTTTTAAATTAAGAGAAAATAATACAGATGCAAGAACTGAGGTTGTTTCTGGTTTAATTACATTTTTCTCTATGAGTTATATCTTAGTGGTAAATCCAGCTGTATTATCAGCGGCAGGTATTCCATTAGATAGAGTATTTACAGCAACGATTATCGCGATTTTAGTCGGTACTTTAATTATGGCATTAGCGGCGAACTATCCAATAGTAGTTGCACCTGGTATGGGAATAAACTCATATTTTGCAACTTTAGCTGCTACATCAGGTTATAACTATAAAACATTATTAGCAACGTGTTTTTTAGGGGCTGTTATTTTCGTAATATTATCAGCAACAAAATTCCGTGAAAGTTTAATAGATTCAATTCCAAATAATTTAAGACATGGAATTTCAGCTGCAATTGGTTTGTTTATAGCATTCTTAGGATTAAAAAATTCTGCACTAATTGTAGCAAATCCGCATACAATTCTTTCATTAGGTGATTTGAAAAATCCAGTAGCTTATATGACAATACTAGGTATATTTATTATTCTTGTATTATTGGCTTTAGAAGTAAAAGGAGCTATATTCATTGGAATGGCAGTAGTTGCTATAATTTCATACTTTACAGGAATGTTAAAAATCGAGAAAGTTTTTGGTATCCCTCATATGGATTTAAGTTTATTATACAATCCGGTTAGTGAAAGTGTAAATGCCTTACAATTAGGATTATATGGAATAGTATTTACTTTCCTAATGGTTACATTGTTCGATACTACTGGTACAATGGTAGCAGTAACTACACAAGCTGGTTTAGTTAAAAACGGAAAAATGGAAAGAGCTAAAGAAGCATTATTAGCTGATTCATTTGCTTCATTAGCAGGTTCTTTATTCGGAAGTACACCAACTTCAGCTTATATTGAATCTTCTGCTGGTGTTGCTAATGGGGGGCGTACAGGACTTACTGCATTAACTACAAGCTTCTTTGTTATAATATCAATTTTCTTATTCCCATTAGCTAGTAGTTTAGCATCAGTTCCAGCGATTACTTCTCCAGCATTGATTATTATTGGATCATTTATGATGGAAAGTATCGCGAAAATTGAATGGGCTGATATTACAGAAGCTTTCCCAGCGTTTGTAACAATCGTAGGTATTCCTCTTACAGGTTCAATAAATGATGGTATAGCATTTGGATTTATCTTCTATGTTGTATTAAAATTATCGAAAAAACAATGGAAAGATATTCATCCACTAATGTATGTATTTGCAATACTATTCGTAATACAATTACTTTGGTTGCATGTTTAATGTAAAAATATAAAAAAAGTTGAGTTTGAAATTGCTTTAAACTCAACTTTTTTAACATATAGAGATTATTATCAGTTAATTTTTAAGAAAGTTAAATAACTTAGGTAAGTTTTTTAAAAACGTTTGCCTTTTTTGTTAAGTTGTAGTATTATAGATGTATTACAAAAATAAGAAAGGAAATTTTTATTATGAAAAAAGGTTTATTGACCGGATTGTTATTATTTGGTATCTTTTTTGGTGCTGGAAACTTAATCTTTCCAC
>NZ_CAURMG010000023.1:0-26892 GCF_963525875.1 uncultured Gemella sp.
TGATATAAATATCTTATCAGTATGGGTTGAAATATTAAGTTTTGATTTTATTGTTTTCTTTATAAATCCTATTTCTTTCATAATCTTTGTCCCCTCAATTATTATACCATGTTAAATACTTTATTTCATGTGCCACACCCTTATTATTTGCTTAAATATTGAAAATGGTATAATATGTTGTAGGTATGTTAAATGGGAGTGACTCAAAAATCGTGATTTCGGAGAAATCGATTTTGTCGAGTCACCCCCGCACAGTTTATTAGATATCTAAAAAGCTTTTATAAAGCGTATTTAGATATCAATAAACCACTGCGTCTATGAGTTATCATATGAACTTTGTTAAATTTTATGACTTTTGGGGCAGTCACTTATTTTGGTCTTTTCGATCAAAAATATAATGAAAAAATTTAAAATATTTGTGAGGTGTAAAATGGAAAATTGGGTTGAAATTACAATTCATACTACTAATGAAGCTAGTGAAATAGTTGAGTCTATTCTTCTTGATTATGGTTCAACTGGGGTTGCTATAGAAGATCCTACTACTCTTGAGGAAAACTTACACGATGATTTTGGTACCATTGTTGAACTTAGTCCTGCTGATTATCCTGAAGTTGGAGTTGTTGTTAAAGGATACATTAACGAGCTTAACTTTGACGAAGAAACTTTCAACCGTTTCGAAGCTGAGCTTCTTGCTTTAGGTGAAAATATCAACATTGGAGATTTCTTCAAGATTGAAACTACTATTATTCAAGATAGCGACTGGGAAAATTCTTGGAAAGATTATTTCGATATTCTTAACATTGGTGAAAAATTCGTTATCGTGCCTACATGGCGTGAATATGAAAATACTGAGGATAAATATATTATAAACATAGATCCTGGTATGGCTTTTGGTACTGGAGGTCATGAAACTACTTCATTATGTATTAAAAATCTTGAAAGATATGTTCGAAAAAATGATAATGTTATCGATGTCGGTTGTGGTAGTGGTATTTTAAGTATCGCAGCTAGTTATTTAACTGATGGAAATATTAAGGCTGTTGACTTAGATAAACTTGCTGTTGATGTTTCTTTTGAAAACTTTGCGTTAAATAATCTTGAGAAAAGAATTGAAGTTGAACAAGCTAGCCTTCTTACAAAAGAAACAAAAAAATATAATATTATCGTCGCAAATATTCTTGCTCACATCATCGAGCTTATGATTGATGATGCGTATAACTTATTAGAAGATGGTGGTTACTACATCACTTCTGGTATTATCGAAGAGAAAAAAGATGAACTTCTTGAAAAAATGTTAGAACGTGGTTTTAAACTAGTTGAAGAAACTTCTGACAACGGATGGTATTCATTCGTAGTAACTAAATAATATTAAAAACTCTTGATTTTATATAAAATAGATATATAATCAAGAGTTTTCTTATTGCACTTTAAAATGTATTAAATTTGTTTTATAATAGCAATGAAAACACTTTATGAGGAGAGATTTTATGAGTAATAATAATTCGAAGCCAAATAATAATAATAATAACTACCCTAACCAGAATTATGGTAATTATAATCAAAATGAATACAACGGACAAAACAGCAATAATAACCAGTATCAAAATTATAATGAACAAGGTTATCAAGACGAATACAATCAACAATACCAAAATTATAATAACTCAAATCAGCAATATCAAAATAATCAACAGTATGATTACTCAAATCAAAATTACCAAAATAATAATCAATATAATCATGCTAATCAACAGTACAATTATCAGCAGTATCAAAATTACTCAGGTTCAACAAATAATCAACAATACCAAAACTACAGCAACGTAAATAGTCAACAAGGTTATAATCAACAATATCAAAACTATGCTGGTTATCAAAATATTAATACTCAATACAATAAACAAATTTCAAATAATAATTCCTTAAATACTAATAAGAAAAAGAAAAGTAAATTTGTTCCTATAGCTGCTAGCGCACTTGGAGTCATTCTACTAAGTGGCGGTAGTTTACATTACTATTCTAAATCAACTAACAAACCTCTATCTAGTATCATTCCGCTTCTAAAGAAAAATACTACAGAGGAAAAAATCTCATCTAAGAATGTAGAACAAAAGAAACAAGAAAATAAACCTGAATTTTCTAATGCTCAACTTGCATTAATCGGTAGAGCCTATGTTTATAATTCTACAGACTCTCATGTTGAAACACTAAAAACTGATACGTATTTTACAATGGAAGAGAAAAATGGAGGATACTTAACAAGTTTTGGTACATTAGGAAGTAATATATTAGTTCGTCGTGTTGATGATGGAATTGAAATTAAAGTTATCGATTATGACAAACCTGTAGGTCAAAGGGATTTCAAATTATTCAAAAAAGTAACCTACAAAGAAATTCAAGAAACATTCAAAAAAGAAGATATGGATAAAATTAATAAAGCAATAGCTGAATACAAAAATACCAACAACTATATATCTGGTAAATATAGAATTAACGACTAACTCCACCTCCTCAACTTACTAAAGCCTTTAACAAAAAAAGCTATCAAAACCTCATGGGCTTTGATAGCTTTTTCTTATGATAATGATGATATATTTTGAATTTTTTTAAAGCATTTTTTCTAATTTGTTTCGTTCAATAAGTGTAAATACTGATACTGGTCTTCCAGATGTATAGTACTCAGCATCTTCACTTAGAACATTTATACTTACTAGATGATTTAAATATTTTCTAATTGTAATTCTAGAAATATCTAGCTCGTCTGCTATTTGTTGTGTTGTAAATCCTTCGTTGTGTTGTTGGATAGCTTCTAGTACTTTTTTCAATGTTATTCTAGAAAGTCCTTTAGGCAAGCTGTCTTCATCTTCATCTACTCTTCCAGAATTTAAGTACTCGTCTATTAAATCTTGATTAATTTTCTCTTTTGATAATAAAGTTACATAATCATGAACTTTATCGATTGCTTGAGAAAATCTTTCATATGTGAATGGTTTTACCAAATAATCAATGACCCCATTAGATAGTGCAGCTTCTACTGTTTGAATATCATTAGCTGCAGTAATCATAATAATTGGGAATCCTTTTAATTCAGGTAAAAAATCTATACCTTGACCATCTGTTAAATAATTATCTAATACAATTAAATCTACTTCATTATTCTTTAAAAATTTCTTTGCATCTTCTAATGATGTAACATGGTTCATCCCGAAGTTATGTTCTTTTCTTTTAAAATATTCTTTATGTATCATCGCTACCATTGGATCGTCTTCTATTATTAGTACTTTCAATTAATGTACCTCCTCAATTGGTATTTCAATTATAAATTTCGTTTTACCTACTTCACTTTCAACGTCTATAAGTCCATTATACTTTTTAACAATTGTATCAACAGCATTTAGACCATATCCTCTATTCTCTCCTTTTGTTGAATATCCTCTTTCAAAGACATTCGCAATTATATCTTTATTTATACCCTTACCGTTGTCGTAAACACTGCAAAGTAGAATATTTTCTTCGGTGTTTAAGTATAAATAAACAACAACTTTTCCATCTTCCTTATTAGCGATAGACTCCATAGAATTATCTATTAAAACTCCTAAGATGATTAAGAGTTCATTATAAAGTTCATCTAGGCCATCTTTATTCAATATCATTGAATCTGGGTCTATTAATAATGCTATATTTTTTTGTTTAGCTTCTCTAACTTTTGCTAATAGAAATCCTGCTATTGCTGGTACTTTAATATTCTCTGAAATATGCCCAATTTTTTCATGATAATCGTCTTTTAAATATGTAATAAATTTCTCTACTTCATCATATGACTTCATTTCAATTAATCCATGTAAAACATGTAGTTTATTCATAAAATGATGGCTTTGTTCTCTTAAGCTGTCATTATATTTTTCAGTTCCACTAAGTTCTGTAATTAGTTTTTTCATCTCACTTTGATCTCGAAGTGTGACTACTGCACCGTATAATTTACCATCTTGATATATTGGATTTCTATTTATTAATGCTTCTATATGATTTAATAAAATTAATTCATCACGACTACTCTTATTTTTTTCCAAGATACTCTTGAAGAATAGTTCGTACATATCCTCAGGAATTTGCTCACCTTTTTTGATTTTTGATAGGCCTGCTTTATCTAAAATCTGGTTTGCACTATTGTTTTTAACGATAATTTTTTTGTTAATATCAATTCCAATAATTCCTTCAGAAACATGATCTGAAATTAAATTCTTCTCGATATAATTATAAGCAATCTCTTCTGGTTCATAATTCAATAGTATTTTTTTTAGTTTTCTATTATACATTATGGCAAGACCTACTGCGAATCCAATTCCAATCAATAAGGCAAGGAAAATTTTCTCTTGTGAATGTAATATCTGTTTTTTTACGGTTTCCTTTGTATAACCAACACATACTACACCAATATTGTTTCCAAATTCATCTTTTATTGCTGTGAAGAAACGTAATCCTTCTCCGAATTGACCACTTTGCTTACTAAAATGGTCACCTATTGTAAATGTTGAACTTGCATCTTCTATACTGGAAAATTTTTCACCGATAAATTCATCATTTGGATGTGTATATCTTGTAAATGTATCATCAGTTATTACGATAAAATCGGTCCCTGTCTCAGCCATTACTCGGTTAGTAAAATCTTGCATCCCTTTTGTAATTCTACGCTGCTTCAGTTCATCTATTACACCTTTGTCATTCGAAATTAATTTCGCGGTTGAATAGATTTTTTGTCGAATTATCTCATCTTCTCTCTTTTTTATATATTCTCTAACAAAAAAAGAGGTAACTAATAGAGAAACAACTACTAAACTAGTCATTATTATCATTAATCTAGTTAATGTACGCTGCCTTTTTTTCAAAGTTCTATCACTCCTCAACTTTTCAAAAACTTTCACTTATTATTGTTCATTATAAAGGAAAATCATTAGTATTTCAAGCCTGAAGTACAATAAAACGATATCAATAATATAAATTTAATGATTATATGTAAATATATTTCAAAAATGTAAATTTACATTATTTTATAATTCAATATTAGCATCTCTATTTTAAATATAATTAATATTGATAGCAAATAATTTCACGAAATTAACTAAATTATTATTTTATTTATCACATAAAAAAATTTTAATCTAATTTATTTTATTTTTACTTGAATAATTATGTATACTATGCTAGTATTTTATTAATGCAGTTTTGCAGTTATTAGTATTATTTATATTTTAGGAGGTTCTCTATGGAGAGAGATGCAAAAAAAATATTTTGGTATACTCTAGCATTCATGGCGTTTTCAACGGTTTGGGCCTTTGGTAACGTTGTTAATGGATACTCTGAATTCGGTGGATTAAAATCTATAGTTTCTTGGATTTTAATTTTTGTAATTTACTTTATTCCGTATTCATTAATCGTTGGTGAGCTAGGTTCTACTTTTAAAGATGCAGGTGGTGGTGTTAGTTCTTGGATAAGTTCAACACATGGAAAGCTACTTGCTTATTATACTGGATGGACAATGTGGGTTGTACATATGCCTTACATTTCACAAAAACCATCTCGTATTATCGCTGCATTTAGCTGGGCGGTATTTCGTGATAATCGTATTAGTAAAATGAATATCACATATTTACAAATTGCTTCACTAGTTATATTCTTAGTAGCTTTATTCTTAGCTGCTCGTGGGGTTAATTTAATTAAAAAGATGGCTATGTTAGCTGGTTCTTCTATGTTCATTATGTCATTATTATTTGTAGTTATGGCTATCACTGCACCATCTATTACTGGAGCTAAAACTTATAAAATTGATTGGTCATTGGATACTTTCATGCCAACATTTGATGTGAAATATATTACCTCGATTGCTATATTAGTCTTTGCGGTCGGTGGATGTGAGAAGATTTCTCCTTATGTTAATAAAATGAAAAATCCATCAAAAGATTTCCCTCGTGGAATGATTGCTTTAGTTATTATGGTTTGTACAACTGCAATTCTTGGGACTTTTGCACTTGCTTTAATGTTTGATACAAATAATATTCCTAAAGACCTACTTACTAACGGAACTTACTACGCGTTCCAAACTTTAGGTAATTACTACGGAGTTGGTAACTTATTCTTAGTAATCTATGCTATTGTTGATTTAATTGGACAAATCTCTGTCGTAATTATTTCTATCGATGCTCCACTTCGTATGTTACTAAGTAGTGCAGATGAAAAATATATTCCAAAAAAATTATTAGTTAAAAATGCAAATGATGTATATGTTAACGGATTAAAACTTGTAGGTGTTATCGTTTCTATCTTATTAATTATCCCTATGTTTGGTATTAAAGAAGTTAATGATTTATTCAGATGGTTGGTTAAACTTAATGCAGTTACTATGCCATTACGTTACCTATGGGTATTCGCTGCATATATCTTCTTGAAAAAATCAGCTGAGAAATTCCAATCTGAATACAAATTTGTTAAGAATAAGTTTGTAGGTATGGGACTAGGTGCATGGTGCTTCTTCTTAACTGCATTTGCTTGTATTTCTGGTATGTATACTCCGGAAAGTACTTTCCAAACAATTATGAATATTGTTACTCCAATTGTTCTACTTTCATTAGGATTAATCATGCCATACTTAGCTAAAAAAAATAATAAATAATTATTTATATGAGTCTGAGATCTATTTCTCAGACTTATTTTTTATTGTTATAGCGATTCTAAAACATAGTGATTTTATATATTTCAGTTTTTTTAATTTATCACCGCTATATTAAAATAGCTTTAGTAAAATGAATTTAGGTATTAATAAACTACTATGTTTATGAATATCTATTAAAAATTATAACATTTATGGTATCCCCTTGATTTTCTTTAAAATTATTCATATAATATTTATAATAAGGAATTAAGGAGATTTGTTTATGAATAAAAATAATAATTCACCTAATAAGAACTATAATCAGAATACTAATTATAATCAAAATGGTGAACAAAATTATAATGAATATTACCAAAATAATAATCAATATTATAATAATTATGAAAATCAGACCGATTTTGCAAACCAGAATGCTAATGTAGACAGTAGTCAAAATTACAACAACTATAACCAAAATTATTATGATTATAATCAATATAACAATAGTCAAGACTATAGTAATTATAATCAATATAATAATCAGGTCAATCTAGCTGGAAATCAATATTACGATAATTATAACCAAAATTACGATTATAATTATCAAAACTCTAACAACTACTACAATAATTATAATCAAGGTAATAATCAAAATTATACATACAATAATCAAGATTATACTCAAAGCTATGAATATGGTAATCAAGGTTATTCTCAAGGCTATGGATATAATAATCAAGAACAAAATCAAAATTATGGTTACAATAACCTAAATCAATTTCAGAAGTATAGTAATAATAATGTAAATACAAACAAAGAAAATAGCAATGGTCAAAATACCAGCAAAATATTAAAACAAGAAAAAGTTAATAGTTTATCAGAAACAAAGGCTAAACCTAGTAACGAAGTAAATACCGTAAAATATGAAGAAAATAATAATGATACTACTAATAGTAATAACAGAAACTTCGTAAATCATGAAAAACTTAATTCTATAAAAATAGAGCAAACAAATAATAGACAAAATTTGAATATCTCTAATCAGCTAGATTCTCAACAATTATATGGAAATGAAGAATATAATGCACGTAAAAAGAATCAACTTAATAATGGTTTTGGGCAAGGCGGTACTCAACAATTTAATCAAAATGTTGAACAAATAAATACGCATAGTAATGGAAATTATAACAAAGTAAATAATCAAAATATTCCACCTATCCCACCTATTATTAATAAAAATAAAACAACTAAAAAATCTTCAAAAAATAAGAAAAAAGGAAAAGGTAAGTTAGTCGCAACTATATGTTTCCTACTAGCACTTATACTTTTAGCTGGTGGAGGATATTACTACTTTAGTAAATACAAGAAGTCTAAAGTAGTTAATGAAAATGAAGTCTATGGCACTGTTATTCAAAAATATAAAGACGCGATTAACAATTTGGAGAGTGCTGATAGTTCTATTAATGTTCAAGCACTTAAAGCTGCACTTAAAGAGAAGAAAAATGACGATTATATCAAATACTTATTTTATGATATAGACGGAAATGGTAGAAAAGAACTTCTTATTTCTAGAAGTGATAAACCTAATAATCCTTTTGATATTTATACATTTAATAAGAAAAAAGAAGTAATTCGATTATTTGATCCTGAAACTATAGATATTTCAATTTTAGATAGACTTGGTGTTGATGGTGGTTCTAATAATTCTGGTTCTGCTGTATTTACCGATAACACTATTAGAATTAGAAAATTTGATAAAGATTCTGGTGAATATAATTTCTTAAAATTTATAGATGATGGTAATAAACTTGAGAAATCTACTGTCATCACTTTCACTGGACTAGACGTCGATAATAGTAAATATAAAGATCAAATGACAGGAAAAGAATACGATTCTAAAAAAGCATTTAATGAAGCATTCCCATTCCCTGATGTTATTCAGTTTGACTCAGAAGACTGGAATTCAGTATTAAACTTTGGTAATAATACTGATAATAATAATAATAATAAAGACAATAACCAACGTAAAAAACCTGATAATTATGAAGCTGCTTATGCTAGTATTCTGAAACCATATAAAGATGCTATAAGTAATGATAAACCTGACACAAAAGGTGTAAATACTGTTGCTATAAGTAATTATAAAGTTTACGGTAAAAAACAAGTTGGTAAAAATTTCCTAAATTATGGATTTTATGATATTAATGATGATGGTATAGATGAGCTATTATTATTTACAGAATTTGATAAAGAGAAGCCTAATGAATATAGTCCAATGGATGTATATACACTTGACAAAGATAATAAGGTTGTGCGTATTACTCCAGAATATGTTAATGGAGAGAGAACAAGACTTTCTATA
Organism: uncultured Gemella sp.; assembly: GCF_963525875.1. Lineage (GTDB taxonomy): Bacteria > Bacillota > Bacilli > Staphylococcales > Gemellaceae > Gemella. The sequence continues at coordinate 9,009 of NZ_CAURMG010000023.1, forward strand.
ACTAAGGATAAAATTTTCCAAGTTTATGGTTCTGGTGGTGCGAAAGTACATGGCTATACATTCTATAAACTAAGTAATAATGGATTATCACTTGAAAAAACAGATGCATTTGATTTTGATGGAGAAACAAATTCTAAAGTTTATAAGAGATCGTTCCCTTCAGGTAAAAACGAAGAAATTTTTGTTAATGATTTTAGAGACAAAATGGTTAATGCTAATAATCATATGAAATTTGACTTCGATAAACGTAAGAGCATTTTTGACTTTAAAGGATAAGAATGTATATAAAGGAAGCGACTCAAAAACCTTGATTTCATTGATAGCAATTTTGTCGAATCAGAGCCGCGCAGTTTATTAGATATCTAAAAAGCTTTTATAAAGCAAATATAGATATCTATAAACCACTGCATCTATAAGTTTTCATGTAAATTATTATTTAAATCTAGTACTTTGGGATCATCCCCTTTTAAAAACAAAGAAGAGAGGCACTAGTTTGAACCTCTCTTCTATTTTTTATTCTAATCCTTCTACATAGCTATACGCACTTTGTGCAGCTATTGCTCCATCAGATGCTGCTGTAATAACTTGACGAATTTCTTTTTCTCGTACATCTCCTGCAGCAAAAATTCCTGGTACTGCTGTTTCCAATCTTTCATTAGTTGGAATATATCCAGCGTCATTTGTAATACCTAGATCTCTGAAGTCTTGTGTTTGTGGTAACATGCCCACATAGATAAACACACCATCCGCCGGAATAGAGCTTTCTTTTCCAGTTTTTACGTTTCTTATTTCTATAGATGAAACTTTTCTCTCACCTTTAATTTCATAAGCTACACTATCCCAAACAAATTCAATATTTTCTTTAGCGAACGCTCTATCTTGTAGGATTTTTTGTGCACGAAGTTCATCACGTCTGTGTACTATTGTTACTTTTGCAGCTAGGTTTGAAAGATAAAGTGCTTCTTCTACAGCTGAGTCTCCTCCACCTATAACTACTACTTCTTTATTTCTAAAGAAAGCTCCGTCACATACTGCACAGTAACTTACACCTTTTCCTGAAAACTGCTCTTCTCCAGGTACTTCTAAATTTTTGTGTTCTGAACCTGTTGCTATAACAATAGCTTTGGCAATATATTCTTTTTCACCGGCAACAACAAACTTAAGATTGTCTTTTGTTCCAACTTTAGTAATATTTCCAAATGCAAATTCTGTTCCAAATTTCTTAGAGTGTTCAAACATTTTTTCTGATAACTCTGGACCAGTTACCATTTCGTATCCTGTGTAATTTTCGATCTCTTCAGTTGACAACATTTGTCCACCTGGGAATTTTCTTTCTAGCATAAGTACTGACATGTTAGCACGTGATGCATAGATTGAAGCTGTCATTCCTGCTGGACCTGCTCCAACGATAATTAGATCATAAATTTTTTCTGACATATTTTCCACCTTCTCTTTTATGATTCTTTATACAAAATCTTTTTATTTTTATATTTTGTATTAAGCACTATTAAGTATATCAAACTTCCTACTACAAATACTAGTGAAAGAACTTGAGAAACTCTTAAGCTTCCAAGATATAATGAATCTGTTCTCATTCCTTCAACTATGAATCTTTCTACACCATATAGGATTAGATATGCTGCAAATACCTCACTTTGAGCTAGTTTGTTTCTTATTAAAAGTAGTATTACTAGTGCAATGAAACACCATAAACTTTCGTATAAAAATGTTGGTTGGCGATATGCTCCATCAATATACATGTTTTCTATTATAAAATTCGGTATAAACCTATCTTCTAAATATTGTTTAGTAACTATTTCACCATATGCTTCGTGATTAAAGAAGTTCCCCCAGCGTCCAAACATTTGTCCTACCAATAAGCTTGGTGCAATTATATCTAAAAGTTTTATGATTTTAATTCCTTTTCTTCTTGCAAAGAAATACAAGACAATAAATCCACCAATTAATCCACCATAGATAGCTATTCCACCATCCCAGATGGCTATCATTTTTCCAAAATCTCCTGCATAGTGTTCCCATCTAAATATTACGTAATATGCACGTGCAAAGATGAAGGCTATTGGTAATGCAAGCAAAAGCAAATCTAGCATTGTATCTTGTTTTAATCCACGTTTTGTAGCTTCTTTATCAGCTAGTAGATAAGCAAATAGTACTGTTGTAGCAATGATTATTCCATACCAATAAACTGGTTTAGTGAATAAATAAAAAGCTACTGGATCTAAAAAACCTAATGTCATTTTTTATTTCTCCTCATTATTCATATTGTTTCGTTTAATTTCTTCTGCTAATTTTGTTGTAAACTCTTTAGCTGTGTTTATTCCCATTTGATTTAATCTGTAGTTCATTGCAGCAGATTCTATAATAATCGCTACGTTACGACCTGGTCTTACAGGAATTGTTTTTTTCTCTATTTTAGAATTTAAAATTTCTCTATATTCATCTCCCAAACCAATTCGATCATATTGTTTTTGATCATTCCACGTTTCTAGATGAACATTTAATTGTAGTCGTTTATCACTACGTACAGCACCAGTTCCGAATAGTGTCATAACATTAATAATACCTAATCCTCTGATTTCTAATAAATGCTTAATTAAGGTAGATTCACAACTTCCAATTAGGAATCCTTTTTCTATTTCTCTAATATCTACTCTATCATCAGCAACTAATCGATGACCACGTTTAATTAGCTCAAGTGCAATTTCACTTTTACCGATACCACTTTCTCCTGTTAATAATACCCCGATACCATATACTTCAATAAATACTCCATGAACTGAAGTTGTAGGAGCAAATACTTTTCTAAGATGATTTGAAATATTCCCCATTAGTTTCGTTGTATCTTGATTACATCTTAAAACGGGTGTATCATATTTATTTGCCGCTTCTTGTAGTTCCTTAGGAACCTCAAGATCACGTGAAATGATTATACAAGGAGTAATTCTTGTACATAACATACGCATTCTTGATTTTTTCTCAATGTCTGGAATAAGTTTAAAAAATGACAATTCACTTGTTCCTAGTATTTGAATTCTTTGTGGAGAATAGTGAGAGAAGTACCCTGCAAGTTGTAATGCTGGACGAGAAAGTTCATCCGTTGTAATTTCTCTATCTAAACCTTTTTCGCCACTAATTACTTCTAAATTTAATTTTTTTACAAGCTCTCTTGTTGTAATTTTTGACATAATTATTTTTCCTTTTATTTCATTTTAAATGTTTTAATTATTATTGTTCTTTCATCTGTTTTAAATATAAAATTGAAAAGCTTTATGGTTATAATCAAGCCAACCGCTGTCCAAAATGAAACTATTTCAAAATGTGGTGACAATATATAGGAAACCGAATATACTATTAATACTCTTACTAGTAATGAAAATAGTCCCAAGCTAAATATTGTTATTATTACTGTTAATAGTAATAATGGTCGAATTAATGTAAATAAAATTGTAATAAGTAAAGCACCTAAAAATCCGTATAAGGGATGATCAATTTTTAATTTACCATGTGTTAATCCGGAAAATGCTATTACTACTAATGTGTTTATTATAACCTTTTTCAAAAAGGGCCAATATATTGTTTTTAATGTTGACATATTTTTCCTCTCCCTCTTAAATTTGTTATATAAATTAGAAGGGAGTGACTCAAAAATCATGATTTCGTAGAAATCGATTTTGTCGAGTCACCCCCGCACAGTTTATTAGATATCTAAAAAGCTTTTATAAAGCGAATTTAGATATCAATAAACCACTGCGTCTATGAGTTTTCTTGTAAACTTTTTTAAATCTAGGACTTTGAGTCAGCACTTTCTTAAACTATATTTTTTAGTAATTATTTTGAAAACTCTTCTGTAATTTGAGGAACTACTTGTTTTTTACGAGATACAACACCTTCAAGCGTCATAAAGTCATTTTCAAGAGTTTTTCCAAAAGCTGCAGCAACTTTATCTTGTTTTTCACCTAATACTAACACTTCTGAATCTGATGTTAAAATGTTAGTAATTACAAATACATAAGCTGCTAATCCTTTTGATGATAATTCTGCATTAATTGCCGCTTCTAATTCTTCTTTTCTAACTGCTACTTCATTAGCATCAACTGTGTTGATTTGAGCTACAACTAATTTATCTTCTTCTAAGACAAATTCTTTAGCATCTAATGAAATTAATGTTTCTGCTGTTTTGTCTGTTGTTGAAGCTCCAGCTTTTAGCATAGCAAGCCCATATTCTTCTAGGTTGATACCTGCTATTGCAGCTAACTCTTCTGCAGCAATTTTATCGCGTAAAGTACATGTTGGTGATTTGAATAATAATGAATCTGAGATAATTGCAGATACCATTAATCCAGCCATTTGTTTATCGATATGAACACTTTGTTCTTCGTAGATTTTTTTCAGAATTGTTGCTGTACATCCAAGTGGTTCTGCACGATAATATAAAGGTCCCGCAGTTTCAAAGTTAGCAATACGGTGGTGGTCAATTACTTCACGGATAACTGCTTTTTCAATTCCGTTAGCTGATTGTTGAAATTCATTGTGATCTACTAGAATTACATGTTGTCCTTCTTCAACACCTTCGATTAAACGTGGTAAATGTACGTTAAAGTATTCAAGCGCATATTTAGTTTCATCATTAATTTCACCAAGTCTTACTGCTTCTGTGTCCATTCCTTGTAATCTTTTTAAGTTATTATAAACGATACTTGAACAAATTGTATCTGTATCTGGATTTTTATGTCCAAAAATTAAAATATTTGTCATTTTTTAGCTCCTTATTTTTATTTATACTTACTTATATTTTACCTTTTTTTAGTAATTATTTCAAATTTATTTTAAGTTTTATAAGCTTTTTTTCGCTAAACTTAAGTCAACATGGCAATAACCTGTTGGATTTTTTTCCAAGTATTTTTGATGGTATTCTTCTGCATCAATATAGTTATTTACCGCTTCAACTTCTACAGCGATTTTTTTAGTATAATTTTTTTGAAGTTCTTGAATAAATTTTTCTACCTCTTCTTTTGTTTCTTCATCAACATAATAGATTCCTGTTCTATATTGACGTCCTCTGTCTCCACCTTGTTTATTAATACTTACTGGATCAATAATTCTAAAATAATGACGTAAAACATCATTTAATGGTAGTACTGCGTTATTATATTTTAAGTAAATTACTTCAGCATGATCAGTATTTTTTATATTTTGATAAGTTGTTTCAGCTGTTTGTCCATTACTATAACCTACTCGCGTATAAAGAACTCCTCGTAATTGTGAAAAGTAACCTTCAACACCCCAGAAGCATCCTCCTGCTAAATAAATTTCTTTTTCCATTTTATGAACCTCTCTATCTATTCATCTTTCTGAATTTATTATCTATAATTATACTATAAAACACCTACTTTTAATATAATAATGCTTTATTATAGCCATACTATTAAATTTTTGTATATATTTCCGATTCAAATAAAAAACAGGTGCATTTCAAAAATGTACCTGTTATAAATTTACAACTTTCATTAGTTTTTTTATTCTGTTGTATGTGTTTCTTCAAATACCCTATGTTCAACTCTATAATTATGAAATATCGCATTAATTTCAGCACCGATAATTAATATATATCCCGTTATATACAACCAAACTATAAATGCCATTAAGGCTCCAATTGTTCCATAAGTTTTTATATAACTTGAAAAATGATCGATATAGTATCCAAACATTCTACTGATTAGGGTCCAAGATATCGTTGAAAAAATAGCTCCTGGAAAAACACTAATAGCTTTTAATTTTAGATTTGGTCCCATTATATACAGAAATAGAAATACTATGAATGTAAATAATATAGGAAAACTATAATTTAAAAATGACCATAAATTATAAAATCCTTCGTCTAAATTAAATTTATGGAATAACAGATATGTAAGTTGTTTACCAAATACAACTAGTGCTAATACAACAAACATCCCTACTAAGAATAAAACTGTAAATACAATACTAATTAATTTTGTTATAATCCAAATTCTTCCATCACGAACTCTAAAGGCGTTGTTAAAGGCAATAATAATTCCATAAATACCATTTGATGCTGACCACAATGTAAAAACAATCCCCACTGTGATAATTGTATTATTATTCTTATTATTTAACACTTCAGTAATCATATTAAATAAGTAATCACCTAAGTCGCCTGGTGCAAAGCTTTGTATTTTTTCTAGTAAAAATTGTTGGTCAATTTTAAAATATGGAGTCAAAGCTAGTGCAACTATTAACATTGGAAATAATGATAAAATAAAATAATAACTTAGATTCGCTGATAGTAGAGATATTTCATCATACATAACTCGATAAAACATCTCTTTAGCGAATTTCTTGATAGTTAACTTTCCTCTTGGACTTTCTTCATAGAAAGAATAATTTTTTTCTGGTATAAACATAATTTTATAAAATAAACTTAGCTACAGTTTTAGCCGCTTTGTAATACATAGGTAGTGAAGATATAGATAAAATATTAAATTTACCTACAGAATATTTTGATTTTTCTACTACAACGTACCCTTTTTCTTCTAGATATTTTTTTGATTGTTCTACTTTTCTACGTTCTTCTGAACTTAATTGATCTTTTTTTGGTAATACTGTTACTGCAGCAATTGCACCTGCTCCAATAAGTCCTAATAATAATCTTTTGCTCATTAATATCTCCTTTAAAATTTATTTTAATTTTTTGACAATATAATAATATTTTAAACCATTTAGTTAAACAAAGCAACAATTTATATACATTTCTATATTTCAAGTTGTATTACCTATAATATTACTAAATTTATTCATTTTATTAACCAGATTTCATTAGTTACAATAGATTTATTATCATAAATACATCCTAATTTCGATATTAAAATTAGGATGTATAACTTAATTATTTAGATTTATTGTTTTCTTGGAGTTGCTGTGTAATTTTCGTATCATAATAATCATTTAAACTTCTCATTGTATACATTTTATTTATGTATATACCTACAATACTAAACATAACTGCGATTACTAATATAGTAACAAGTATTGATGCTATTATAGCGTTCGCCCTCTTATGATTGAACTTATTACTCATACTCTACGCACCTTCCTTATTAGTTACTAGCTCTCCAGTTTTGTTTTTATTATTATTTTGTTTTTCCAGTTTTTCTTTTTCTTTCTTTTCCTTCTCTTCTTTTTCTTTTTTCTCTTTTTCTTCTTTTTCCTTTTCTTTATCAGTTTTTTCATCTTTCACTTTTAATATCATCTCTCTATTATTATCATTTTTATCAACAATATTAATATAAATAGTATCGTGTTCCTGTGATAAAGAATAAGATTTAATATTTTTTAATAAGAGAATATATCCTGAAAACGAATTAGAATCTTTAAATTTATCAATATAAACTCTATCTCCTCTGAAGTTAATCTTTACATCTTCTGAATCATCTTTACTCTTCATTAAGATGTAGTTATATTCCTGATTTACCTTAGCACTATTATTATATGTTTCTAAAATTTTTTTATGAGCTAATGCATATTCATAATTTGTATAGTCCAAAAATCTCTTAGAGGTATTAATAGTTGTTTGCAGTACTAACATAAGTAGTAGTGTCAAAATTATTAGTAAAAACAAGGAAACTGTTAATTCTAATAATGTAAAACCTTGTTTATTTTTAACTGTAACTAACTTTTTCACCGGTTTGTTCATCTTCAATCTTAGCTGATTTTTGGTCTACACTTATGTGATATTTTCCTCTAGTTGATGAGAAACTATGGTCTTTATAGTGACTACAAACTTCTTCATACAATATTTCTTTCATCTCTAGCTCTTTTTCTATTTTGGATATATTAGAATATTGTCTAACCATATTAGGAATTAGGAATACAAATAGTAACGAACAAATAAATAAAGCTCCTATTAATTCAACGAATGTAAAACCTTGTTTATTAAATTTCATCTAATGTTATATATCCGGTATCTAAATGAATAATTATTCTGTAAGAACTATTATCGAACTTTACATCGACCGTGTAAGCTTTAGAAACTAGATTTCCTTTCCTGTATTCAAATTTTACTGAGTTTGCTCCTAATATTGGTTTACCATTCTTTTTTAAGTTTTTCCAATGTTGTTGACCATCATAATATGCTAAGTATTCACTATCTTTTTCAAAAAAATGAATATAATTTCTACTATCATTCAAACTTTTTGTTTGAACATTATAAATATCTGATACTACTTCATTTACAGCGAGTCTTTCTTGATATTTTTCATAACTATTTATAGAAATTCTGGATAATATTATTACGATTATACTAACAATTAATAATACAGCTATCGACTCCACTAAACTAAAGCCCCGTCTATTTTTGTAATGTTGCTTTACCATTGGCTATTACTATTTTCTTACCATTTGGTGCTGTACTAGCTTTATCTGCTGGGCCATCTAAATAATGTTTTTCTACTAGTTTCTCAAATGTAACATCTTTATCTTTTTCATTAATTTCATATGCTGTTACTTGAGATTGTACTGTTTTTTCATATGCTTCTGAACTTTTATCTTTTGCAGTATCTATATTCTTAGTAATATTAGGGATTATAAGAATTAATAGTATTGCAATTATAAATAGCACGATTAACATTTCAATCAATGTGAATGCTTTCTTATCTTTTAATTTTTGTTTTAAAGTTTTCATAACTCCTCCTTATTTAAGTGAGCTAGCCATGTTAAATATTGGTAATAATATAACCATGTATAATCCAACAATAACAACGGCTAAAATACCGAATAAAATAGGTTGTAATTTTCTTAACGTTCTATCTAAACTTGTTAGAAATGTGTCTAACATTAGTTCACTAAATAATTTCAATTCTTTGTCTAATAAACCATTACTCTTTCCATGTCTTACAAATTTTTCCATAGATTTATCAAAGAATTTAATTTTAGCTACGGCTTCTTCAAAACCTATACCATTATCTAATTCAGACAAAATGTCTTTAGAAAATTCCGTTAAATAATAATCATAGTTTTCTTCAACCATAACTTCTAAGGCAGTTTTTAATGAAAATCCACTCATTAAAAATAGACTTAATTCCATAGAAAATCTATAAGAAAAATATAATTTCGAATAGTTCCTTACTTTTGGAATATATAAAAGGGTTTTTAAAAATAAATGTGGTTTATATCTAATTGTATAAATAATATAAACTATACCAAAAATGGTAAATATAAATATAATAGAAATGAATTTTGGAATATAGTATAATGATTTAATTAAAATAATTGTTTGGAGATCCATCTTAATATTAGATGAAGTATAGATGTTCTCAAATTGTGGAATTACTAAGGCATTAAACACCATTATTAGGCATATTAAAGTGAGTGTTAAAAATAGTGGATATCTTAAAGTTTTTAGTACCTTTTCTTGTTGTATTTTTCTTATTGTTAGATATGTTTCTACTTCTAGCAACATGTCTTCTATTCTACCATAATCTTCTGCAAATTTAATTTTGCTAACAATTAACTGTGAATAACCAAGATATCCCAGTATATCGGAAAGTTTATTTCCGTTAGAGAGTTTTTCTTTTATTTTTTCAATTTCGTCATTAGGAACCTCATATTGTATAAGTAAAAATTCTAAGGAATCTTCTAACATATATCCATGATCAATTAATTCATATAGACGTTTTATAAAATATATCTTATTCTCATTATCTAGTATTTTTTTAATATCCCCATTTTTCTTTTTCATCAGTTGTGATTAACCCCTTCTCACATGCTAATTCAAATTTTTGTTCTAATGAGACTCCTACTATTTTATTATTATCTATATATTCATGAATATCTTCTTTTTTCAATATTTCAGTTACTAATCCTCTTTTTCCGTTTGTTAAATTTACTAATCTTTGAGATATTATACAAATTATCGTTTGTTTTATGTCTTCTAACGACAAATTTAAATCTCTTAATCGATTTATAACACCTATAGAATTTTCTGCATGTATAGTACTTAATACTAAATGACCTGAAAATGAAGAAGTAACAACTTGACTAGCTGTTTTATAATCTCTAATTTCACCTATAACCATAGCATCAGGATCACATCGTAAAATAGATTTTAGCGCATTGTCATAGTTTATTCCCGCTTTCTCATTTACTTGCATTTGTATTAAACTAGATATATGCTTCTCTACAGGATCTTCTACAGTAATAACTTGCTTATCTTTACTAGCGAGTTCGTTTGCTAGTTTATACATAGATGTTGATTTACCGCTTCCCGTAGGTCCTGAAAAAAGTACTAATCCATAGGCTTTTTTAGAAAGATCGTTTATATATTTACTATCTTCTTCAAAAATACTGTAATCAACATCTTCTAATTCGTTTATAAATATCCTTACTACGCAGCCTTCATTTAATTCGCTAAGAGGTAAAGTAGATACTCGTAAAAAGTAATCTTTTTCATTATAATTATAAACAAATCTCCCACTCTGTGGTTCTTTATTTCTTGATATGTCAATGTTTGAATTGAATTTCAGAAGCGATATAACTGCTTCTAACTCCCTATTTGAAAATTTTTCATATTTACTCAGATGACCATTTACTCTGAGTTTGATAAAGGAATTTCCCGATTTATCTGGGTATATATGGATATCACTGGCTCTTTTGTCTATTGAATCATTAATTATCTTATTCATTAAGTTTTTTACATCAATAGTCATCACCCCATTTCCTAAAAGAAAAGGAAAAATGTAGGTTAAGTATTTCTACTTAGCCTACATTTTAAAAACTATTAATTTAATTTACTACGTTATAACTCTATAGCCTAAGTATTTGAGTATGTTATAGATTTATATTTCTAGAAAAAGAATATCCCCTAAATCTTCTCAAAACTTCTTCTACTAATTTACAATCCTCACTATCTAATGATTTAATCATATCAATTACTTCAAAGTGAGTGTCTGCCAACTCTTCTGGTTCCCCTTTTTCTGTTTTATACCCCACAAGCTCATCTATTGAAACGTTATACAGTTTTGCAATAGATACTAGTGTCGCTACATTAGGTTCGTTTCTACCGTATTCCCAGTTAGCATATACACCGTGAGATGATAACTCTAGTTTATCTGCTACAGTTGACATAGAGTAATTGTTCATTTTTCGAAGTTTTTTTAAGTTTTGTGCCAGTAATGTTCCTTTATTCTTCAAAGTAATCCTCCTTTCTCATCTATAACCATTATACCTTGTTTTTTATAAAAAATCAAATTAAATTATAAATTTTCGAACCTTTTTTTCATGCTAATATAAAATATAATTTTCAAATTCTGTGTAACATTTACAGAAAAACTGCTATAAACTCTGATATGTCAACTATAGCAAAAAACAAAACAACGCTAAATTTAGCGTTGTTTCCATTCATTAAATAGGTTTTTCAACAGTTAATATTTTTATATTTTTCAATAAATTTGTATAAACATAATTTGCTGCTATAAGTCCAGCAGTTGATGGACAAAATGCGTTCGATGCTGGTGGAATTTTCGCTTTTCGTATATCTGAATCTTGTTTACCAATTTTTTCTAGATATTCTTTGTTTGCAATTGTTGGACTTTCTGTAGAAAATACTACGGGAACTTTCCCTCTTATTTTCTCTTTTTTCAATTTAGTTCTTAATACTTTTGCTAATGGACATACTGTAGTTTTACTTATGTCTGCAATTTGGAATTTTGTTGGATCTAGTTTATTTGCAGAACCCATCACACTAATCACTGGTATATTATTTGCTAAACAATGTTTTATTAAATGTATTTTAAAAGTTACCGTATCGCATGCATCTATTACAAAATCTAATGGTTTCTCATAAAACACAGGATATGTTTCTTCTGTATAAAAGTCTTGAATAGTAGTAACTTCACACTCAGGATTAATATCTAAAATTCTTTTTCTCATTTCTTCAACTTTACTACACCCTACTGTTTTTGTTGTAGCATGAATCTGTCTATTTACATTCGTTATATCTATATTGTCTTTATCCATAAGTACAAACGAACCTACTCCAGAACGCGCTAATGATTCTGCAGCAAAAGATCCTACACCTCCTACTCCAAGAATTCCTACTCTTTTATTTTTTAAAATTTCTAAACCTTCAGTTCCTATTACTAATTCGTTTCTTGAAAATTGATGTAACATTTCTTTCTCCATTTTATTCTATCTTAATTAATTAAAAAAAGACTGGCAATATTTAAAATCCAGTCTAAAAAAAACCAAAACGCCGTAGATTCTTACCTTAATTGGTCCTGATATAATCAGGTGGGTACGATAGCCTTATCTTCTAAAGTCTTCTCTAGGAAGCATTTTATACTAGTAAGTGATTTTCGTTCCCGTTCAAAAAGTGTTAGGCCCGAATGTATGGTAAGTCTTACAAGCGCTTTAGTTGTATATCTATATTTTACCACACTTAGATTATTAAAACAACCTCAAAATTTGTATAATCATGTTTTTATTTTTGAATTTTTTCAATAAATACCATATTAAAAATGGTTTTCATAAACTAAATTATTTTACAAATATCTTTTAATAATCAATTATTTTAAACTTAATTTTTTTATTATGATTTTATTAATTTAATAGCTTTTTCAAAAATTTTCCAGTATAACTTTCATTATTTTCAATCAGCTCTTCAGGAGTACATTCTGCTAGAATTGTTCCTCCTCCTACTCCACCTTCTGGACCAAGGTCTATTAGGTGGTCACAACACTTAATTACATCTAAATTATGTTCAATAACTACAACAGTATTCCCTCCGTCAACTAATTTATCTATTATTTTGATTAATCGACTTATATCATCAATATGTAATCCAGTTGTAGGTTCATCTAGAATATATAGCGTTTTTCCTGTTGACTTTTTATATAATTCACTTGCTAGTTTAACTCTTTGTGCTTCTCCCCCTGATAGGGTAGTTGCACTTTGCCCTAATCTAATGTAATCAAGTCCAACATGAACAAGTGTTTCTAGTTTATTTTTAATTTTCGGAATGTTTTCAAAGAATTCATATGCTTCTTTAATAGTCATATCAAGTACATCACTGATACTTTTCCCTTTATATTTTACTTCCAAAGTTTCTCTATTATATCGTTTTCCTTTACATACTTCGCAAGGAACGTAAACATCAGGTAAAAAGTGCATTTCTATTTTTAATATTCCATCTCCACTACATGCTTCACATCGACCACCTTTAACATTAAAGCTAAAGCGACCTTTCTTATAACCACGTAATTTCGATTCATTGGTGCTGGCGTATAAATCCCTTATATCATCAAAAACACCCGTGTATGTAGCTGGATTACTTCGTGGTGTTCTTCCAATTGGACTTTGATCAATATCTATTATTTTATCTATATTACCGTCGATTCCCTCTACAGATTTAACTACGGTAGTATCGATTTCTTCTTTATTAAGAACATTCTTCACAGAATTAAATAATATTTCATTAACTAGCGTTGATTTACCACTTCCAGAAACACCAGTTACTCCTATAAATTTTCCAAGCGGGAATTTTACACTAACGTCTTTTAGATTATTTTTTCGTGCTTTTTTAATAATAATATTTTCACCGTTACCTTCTCTTCTTTCGTTAGGCACTGCTATTTTTTTGCGTCCAGATAAGTAGGCACCAGTAATTGAATTTTCGTTTTCCATTATTTCCTTAGGGGTTCCTACTGCTACAACTTGTCCACCGTGTTCACCCGCTTTAGGCCCGATATCCACAATATAGTCACAAGCCAACATTGTATCTTCATCATGTTCTACAACTAACACAGTATTCCCTAGATCTCTCATAGAAAGCATAGTATTAATAAGTTTTTCATTATCTCTTTGGTGTAAGCCTATTGAAGGTTCATCAAGAATGTATGTAACACCCATAAGCTTCGAACCAATTTGCGTTGCTAATCGTATACGCTGTGCTTCACCACCCGATAATGTTCCAGATGATCTATCTAGTGTTAGATAATCTAAACCAACATCATTTAAAAACTGTAATCTTGATTTAATTTCTTTAAGTACTAGTTTAGCTATTGCATAGTTTTTTTCACTTAGTTTTATATTTTGGAAAAATTCATAACTATCTTTAATAGACATTTCACAGATTTCTGCAATATTTTTTTCTGCAACATACACTGATAAGATTTCTGGTTTTAATCTTTGACCTTTACAGCTACGACATGAGTCTTCCTTAATATACTTAGCCATTGCTTCTCTTGTAGCCCTTGTCATACCAGATTTATAACGTCTAAGAATATTATTTGCTACTCCTTCAAAATATACTATACGTGAACGCATAACTCCTTCATCATTAATATATTTATGAGTTATTTCTTCTTGATCATTTCCATATAAAATAATTTGTTGTTGTTCATTTACTAAATCTTTAAATGGAATATCCATATCAATTCCGAAATGTTCACAGGCACATTTAATTAAACTTGGATAATATGTTGATGTCGCATTATTATAAACTAAAATTGCACCTTCATTTATCGATAAGTCTTTTTGAATAATTTTATTAACATCTACTGTTTCATGCATTCCTAAACCATCACATTCTGGACATGCTCCTTGTGGATTGTTAAACGAGAAAATACGAGGCTCTAAATCACCTAAAGTAAAATCGCAGTGTTTACAACTATACTTAGTTGAGAATAGTTGTGTAGTTTCTTCTTTAACATCATCTATTTCTACTAAATCATTATTAGAAAGGTTCAATGACGTTTCTAATGAATCAGCTAAACGTGTTTCAATCCCTTCTTTAATGACTACCCTATCGATAATTACACTGATTGAATGTTTTTTATTTTTATCTAATTCTGGAATATCTCCTACTTCATATAATTCACCATCAATTTTGAATCTAATATATCCATCTTTTATTAGTTTATCTATTAATTTTTTGTGTGTACCTTTTTTATCTTTAACTATAGGTGCTACTATTTGGATTCTACTACGTTCTGGCATTAACATAATAGCATCTACGATTTGACTTATTGAACTACTCTCAATCTTTTCATGATGATTAGGACAGTAGATTTCTCCAACTCTTGCATAAAGTAGACGTAGATAATCGTAAATTTCTGTTACTGTTGCTACAGTTGATCTAGGGTTTTTTGATGTTGTTTTTTGATTTATTGATATTGCTGGTGATAATCCTTCAATAAGATCAACGTCTGGCTTTTCAAGATTACCTAAGAATTGTCTAGCATATGCACTTAAACTTTCCACATAACGACGTTGTCCTTCAGCATAAATAGTATCAAATGCCAGTGAACTTTTACCACTCCCGCTTAATCCAGTAATAACAACAAACTGATCACGTGGGATTTCTAAGTCTATATTTTTAAGATTATTTTCCCTTGCTCCTTGTATTACAATTTTATTTTTCTTTTGCATATATACCTCAATGTTTCTATACAATCAACTTTTATTTTTTCTTAGCAAAAGCTTTAAGTACACATATAGCTTTATATAGTGTTTTTCATCATAAGCCTTTACTCAACTCTCTTATTATAACATAAATATAAATGAATATAAAAAAAGAAAGTTTTGAAAAATTAGTTCAAAACTTTCAAAGTATAATAAATGATACTAAAATCGATGAAAAATAATTAGAAAATTTATACTGCACAAAATTCAGCATCCTATAATATATCAGAAATTAAATAATATCTTCTAAATTTTTTATAATATTTTTTAAATTATTTTCTACATGCTCTAAAGTACTTCCCATACTATTTAATAATTCATTCATATTCTCTTCAAAATCCTTAGGGAGAATTTTAGAATGTTCTTTAGCGTACAATATCATTCTCTTTTCTCCTGGATGAGTAAGTTCATTTATCGCAAATATAATATCAAAATAAGATTCTATAAATGCTGCGATACGATGATTTACACTCACAAAATCTCCGCGATCAAATACCTTTATAATCTGTTTATCATAAGAAGGTAAATTCCCTGTTAATAAACGAAAATTTTTTGAAATAATATTTTCTTTTAACTCCTTAGGAAATGGAACTTCAAATCTTTCTTGTAAATTATAAAATTCTTTATGTGGATCATAAAGTACTCTACTATTTTTCAAATTATGCCAAAAGCATGTCGTGTATCCGTTACTCGCTTGATGTTTTTCAACAACATTTTCTATATTATTCTCAAAATCATTTATATTTCTATAAATAATATCTATGTCTATTTCATCAGATAAAGTACAATTATCTTCTACTTCCCAAAATTAATTTTCTAACATCTTTATTAGGTATATTTTTACAATAAATATATAGATCATAATCAGAACTTCTATCATAGTTATTACCACTTCTAGAACCACCCAATACTATTTCCATTATTTCTGATAATTTAGTAAATTCAAACCAAAGACTATTAAATACTTCCATTTCATTATCCTTCCTACGTCGATATAATTACTATTACATATTATTCTAACATACATCCTTATTTGTTTATATAGATATTTTAAACTTTTACTAAATATTAAGAAAAAAATGGAGTGACTCAAAAATCGTGATTTCTGAGAAATCAGTTTTGTCGAGTCACCCTCACAAAGGTTCTGGGTCCATAATAAATACGGCTGATATTTATTATCAACCGTATTTATTATAGACCCAGAAAAAACAGTAAACCTTTTTTGATTTACTGTTCTTGTATTAGTTATGTTTAATTGTTACTTCAATAAGCTGGTGTTTATTCCTATTTCTTACATAATTCGACTAAATGTTCAACAACATTTAATTTCCTCATTGTCATGGTTATTGAAAGCTGTTTTTCAAGATAATTAGTATTCAATCTTTTAGGACTTGCACCTCTTGGAAGATACATATATAAACATTCAGAACCAATAATAAACTTTTCATCTCCAAAGTCTTTATTTTCCAGTTTTTTTAGTTCATCTTTTCCCATACTATCATTAGTGAATACTAAATGTATTCTTGAAAAATCATAATTTTCATTAAACGGATTTTTCTCAATAGCTATCTGTAATTGATTTTTTTCTTTTATAATGACACTTAAATCTGCTCCTATTTCTTTAGCTATTGTGTCATGAATTAACTTTGCTGTTTCCCCTTTTGATAACTCTGTTTCCAAAATAACATTACCACTTTGAATATAAGTCTTTACTTTTTTTAGTCCTACTTTTTCAAGTATCTCTACCAAAAATGACATTTTAGGTATTCTATTTTTTCCTGTCGGTGTTACTCCTCTCAACCCCTATGGTTAAGGGGAACATATCCACACTCGTAGTCGGAAACATATCCAACATTGGCTCTCGTTTGTGGGAAGATATCAACGGTTTTGTCTGTTCGTGAGAACATATCAACTCAAATCATTTCATGGTTAATCCCTTATCAATGGCTTCCTGAATAATCTTATGACAACATACCCCCAAAGGATTGTTTTCCTTACAAAGCGAATTTTTCATTGCTCCAGTTATAGCATTTACTTCTTTAACGGTTTTAGCACCATGCTTTACAACTGCTTCAATTACCTGATCTTCTGTGACTTTGCTGCAATAACAAGCATACTTAGGATCTGCATCTTTCTTAAACCAGATAGGAACCCTAACTTGGTCTTTTAAGAATTTTATTTCTTTATCTAAGTTATAGTAAATAACGTCGCAGTCCTCATTCATGCATATCTTATATTGATCTCCATCAACGGCATTACGATAATCATCTGTCACCAAGTGTTCAACGGTTATCCTACTAACTGTTACTCCTTTATTATTACAGACAGGGCAACTCTCCTTTGTTCTATTTAAATTTTGTGTGATACATTCACAGCAACATTCATCAAT